>JBGQGN010000335.1:0-3450 GCA_041497395.1 Methylomirabilia bacterium | reverse complement strand
GTTGTACAGGTGGGTCGGCCGGTCGAATCCGAGGGCGGTGATCCCGAGGGAGCAGATGCTGTCCTCGCGTGTCAGCGCGATCATCCAGCCGTAGCGCCGGGCCATGTCGATGACCTGGCAGTTCATCGAGAGCTTGCCGAAGTCTCGCGCCGGCCGCCGGGCCCGCTCCGGAATGGGCTCGCCGGGCCGCAGCATGCGGATCGCCACCGGAAAGGTCTGCGGTCGGACGTAGGTCTGGAGCGCCTGGTCGGCGGCCTTGGCATCCACCATGCGATCTCCTCCGACGTGGGTGTCGCTCGAGACCGGGAAGACTGCAGGCGTCGCCCCCGGGAGCACTCGTCGAGCGGCATGGCGCTGCCGGGAGGGTCTCGGGCGACCGTGTCCGTCAGGCCCGAGCCTACCCGGGGGGTAGAGCGCTGTCAATGAACACAGCCCTCTTGAACACAGCCCTCTTGCGTGCCGGATGCCGAGCGGAGATGCTGAGCCCGAGCCCGCGAGGGAGTCGATGGCAACCCGACCGATCACGTGCTGTCCGCGCTTCCGTCTGACGGTCCTGCTGGTGGCCGCGGCGTGGCTGTCGGCGGCGCCCGCGTGGGCCGCGACGGCACTGCCGCCGGCGCCCGGCAGCCCCGCCCCGAACTTCGCCCTGACCACGCAGCAGAACGATCGGCTCTGGCTCACCCAGCTCCGCGGCCGGGCGGTCGTCCTCGCCTTTGGCTGCACGGGTTGCGGGGCTTGCCCGGGCGTCGTGCAGGGACTCGCCGACGTCGCGCGGGGGCTCGGGGACGCTCCGGGACGCCGCGTCTTCTTCGCGCTGGTGACGGTGGATCCCGCGCGGGACTCAGCGGCCGTGCTGCGGGAGTTCGGGCGCGCCAACGGCCTTCGGGCGCCCGCGTGGATCCTTCTCACCGAGGACCGGGCTGGGCAGGTCGATGTCGTCACGCGCCGCTACGGCATCGAGGTCCGGCGGGCGGGGGACCGCATGGAGGCGGGCTGCGCGGTGACGCTCATCGACGCGGCCGGCGGGATCCGAGCGCGCTACGAGCCGGCGTCGCTCGGCGCGCTCGCGGCGGACCTCCGGGCCCTCCTCGGGCTCCCCGCGTTGCCGTGATCCCGAGTGTCGTCGTCGGCCACCGGCGACGCCGGCACTAGGCCAGTGCTAGGATAGCTCGGGATGCGGCGCTTTCCGCTTCTCCTGCTCCTCTACGTGACGCTGGACTTCGCCAACCCCCTGATGCCGGGGGCCGTGAGCTTCGAGGCGGGGTCCATTCAAGTCGTCCAGGGCGACCGGACGGCCCGCGCGGCGCGACCGGCGGTCGCTCCCGCGCGCCTCGTCACGGTGTTCCCGAGCCGAGGCGTCGTCCCGGCGGCCGCCACCCTCGCTTGCCCGGCCCCGTTGCCCTTGCGGCCCTCGAGCCGCGCGCTCCGCGCCGTCCGGCGTGCGCCGCCGCAGCGCTTCCCCGCGGCGCCGTCTCCGTCGGAAGACCACTAGCTTTCCTCTCGAGTCGTTCCCGGGCTGCGCCGTGGCATGGACCGCGGCGCGAGAGCTATTTCCCACCCGAAGGAGCGTCGAGATGCGGATCAAGGAAGGCTGGGAGGGAATTGTCCTCGCGGTCGCCATGCTGCTGGTCGCGCTGTCGTTGATCCTCGGCTTCCGGTTCGTCATGGGCTGACGGTGGTAGGGCGTCCCCCACCAGGGAGGTGACCATGGGCAAGGTCGGCCGGTTCGTGACCAATCCCAAGGCTGGGGCCTTCTGTCAGATTGCCCTCGATGGCGGCGAGAAGATCCTCGTGAGCCACGACAAGGGTGGATTCAAGGGGGGTCGCCTGAGCATCACCACGCTCAAGTGGCTCGGCCTCGCGTCGGGCGAGACGCTCTTCGAGCTCGATCTCGACACGTCGAAGGGCACGGCGACCCTCGGTCGACTCACGGCCGGGGCACCGGACGGCAGCGCCCGCGCCACCCCGCTCGGGGCGCTGGTCGAGCACGTCAAGGACTGCAGATCGAGCGGTGACGTGCGCGCCCGATGCTCGGCTCTCGGGGACTAACCCTCGTTTCCCGGCGACTGTCTCGCGATCCGCGCGAGCCACGGCACGGCCACGATCAGACAGCCGAGGGCGCCCCCGGCCATGAGGACGGTTCCGTCGGAGCCGAGGAGCCAGCCGGCATTCCGCAGAAGCTGGCGCAGGGCGGGGTCGGAGCGGAGACGGAGTGGCGCGGCGGCAGGAGGCGGCCCCGGCTCGGGGGCCGGGGTCAGGATCGGCCGTTCGGGTCGGCGCGGTCCGCCTGGCCTGGCAGGCGCGCGAGCTCCCCGAGCAGGAGACCGGCCCAGCGATAGATGTTGTGCTCGCGCACCACCTGGCGCATCCGCGCCATGCGACTCCGCCGCTCGCCGGCTGGCATCTCGACGGCTCCCCGGATGGCCGCGGCCATCTCGTCGACGTCGTAGGGGTTGACGAGTAGGGCGTCGCGAAGCTCCCGGGCGGCGCCGGTGAACCGGCTCAGGATGAGCACGCCGTCGCCGTCCTCGCGGACGGACACGAACTCCTTGGCCACGAGGTTCATGCCGTCGTGGAGCGACGTCACCATCACGAAGTCCGCCCAGCGGTAGAACGGCCAGACGTCCCGGTGGTCGTGGTGGCCCTTGAGGAGCACGATCGGCCGCCAGCTCCCGCTCCCGAGCTCCCCGTTGATCTGGCCGGCGAGCTGGTCGAGCTCCTCCTCGAGGGCGCGGTACCGCGTGATGCGGCTCCGGCTCGGCGCGGCGAGCTGGACGAACGTCAGCCGCCCTCGATACTCGGGGTGCTGCGTGAAGAAGCGCTGGATCGCGGCGAACCGCTCCGGGAGTCCCTTCGTGTAATCGATGCGCTCGACGCCCACGCCCAGGAACTCCACGTCGATGCCGAGCTCTTGGAGGAGCGCGGCCCGGTTCGTGGTGGGGGGCTCGTCGACGAACCGGGGGGCCACGCTGATCGGGAAGGGCTTGACGAGCGTGACGTGGTGGCTCCGCGCCACCGAGAAGTGCTCCCAGTCGATCCGCGCCTCGACGACCCGGTCCACCGTCTCCAGGAAATTGTTGCAGTGGAACTGCGTGTGGAAGCCCACGAGATCGGCGCCGAGCATCCCGTCGAGGATCTCGGTCTGCCAGGGGCAGATACCAAACGCCTCGGCGTTCGGCCACGGGATGTGCCAGAAGAGCGCGACGTGCGCGTCGGGGCGCTTCTCCTTGATGAGGCGGGGCAGCAGGGCGAAGTGGTAGTCCTGGATCAGGACGGCCGGGTCCTCCGTCTCGGCGATCAGCTCGAGCACCGCGTCCGCGAACTTCGCGTTGACGACCGCGTACTGGCGCCAGTCCTCGGGTCGGAAGATCGGCCGGGCGTGGACGATGTGGCAGAGCGGCCACAGGCCCTCGTTGGCGAACCCGTAGTAGTAGCCGGTCTCCTCCTCCT
>JBGQGN010000334.1:0-3621 GCA_041497395.1 Methylomirabilia bacterium | reverse complement strand
GCTGCTGCCCGACTCGCTCCACGCGCCGCACCAGACGGCCGACTCGAAGAAGCTCGAGGCGCCGCAGCATTGACGCGGGTCGTGACCCCGAGGCCGACCGGCCGGTGAACCTCACCGTCCTGCCGACGGTCAACGCCGTGCTGAACGCGTCGGCGGCGGTGGCGATGCTCGCCGGCTTCGTGGCCATCCGGCAGCGGCGGATCGCCGTGCACCGGGCCTGCATGCTGACGGCCGTCGGTTTCTCGGTGCTGTTCCTGTGCTCCTACGTCGCCTATCACCTCCAGGTGGGCTCGCGCCCCTACGGTGGCGGGGGCGGGCTCCGGACGCTCTACCTCTCGATCCTGTTCACGCACACGGTGCTCGCCGTGGCGATCGTCCCGCTGGTCTCGACGACCCTCTACCGGGCGCTCCGGACCCAGTTCGCGCGCCACGCGCGCCTGGCTCGGGTGACGTTCCCGATCTGGCTCTACGTGTCGGTGACGGGCGTGGTGGTGTACTGGATGCTCTACCATGGATGACCGGGCGTGACGGGGGCTCCGGATGGATCGCGCCCGCGTGTCCCTGGCACTCCGTCGGGCGCTCGGGCTCCGGTGCCCGCGGTGTGGCCGCGCACCGCTCTTCACCGGCCTGGTCCGCATGCCGCCATGCTGCCCGGCGTGCGGGCTCGTCTTCGAGCGCGAGGCCGGGTACTTCATCGGCGCGATCTACATCAACTACGGCCTGACGGTGGGGCTCGCGGTGGCCGGCTACTTCTTGCTCGAGGCGTGGCTCGCGCCGTCCCCGGGGTGGCAGGTGCTCGTCTGGGGCGCCTTCACGGTCCTCTTCCCGCTCTGGTCGTTCCGCTACGGCAAGGCGCTCTGGCTGGCGCTCGACCACCTGGTGGACCCGACCGAAGCCGGTGGAGAGCCCCGGCCGGGCGGGCCGTGAGGCGAGGCTAGGATGCGCCGGGGCGTGGCCGCGCCGGATACCGGCCGGTGCCGCATCGATGAGATCCCGCCGGGGCGCCCCCGCGTCCCCGCCTCGCACGAAGGCGAGGTCGCGGTCGAGTTCGAGCTCAAGTGACCCCGGCGACGCCAAGGGAGGCCTCCATGTTCGGGAAGATCTACGTGCCGGTCGATAACTCGGACTACTCCAACCGCGCCATCGACCTGGCCGTGGAGCTCGGGCGAGCCTTCGGCTCGACCTTGACCGGCTGCCACGTCTACGCGGCACGGCTTCATGACTACCGCTTCAAGCAGATGGAGTACACGCTGCCCGAGGAGTACCGGGACGAGCACGAGCTGGAGCGCCAGCGGAAGATCCACGACTCGCTGATCGCGATGGGCCTCCAGCTGGTCTCCGATTCGTACCTCGAGGTGATGCGGAAGAAGACGGAGGCCGCCGGGCTCCCGTTCGAGCCGCGGATGATGGACGGCAAGCACTACAAGGCCTTGATCGAGGACGTCCAGGGCAAGGACTACGACCTCGTCATCATGGGCGCCCTCGGGCTCGGCGCGGTCCGCGACAGCCAGCTCGGCTCCGTGACCGAGCGGTTCGTGCGCAAGGCGCCGGTCGACACGCTGGTGATCCGGAGCCTCGAGCCCCCCGAGGCGCAGCAGGGCGCGATCGTCGTCGGGCTCGACGGGAGCCCCCAGTCGTTCCATGGGCTCAAGGTCGGGATCGCGCTCGGCAAGGCCCTCCACCGGCCGGTCCACGCGGTCGCCGTCTACGATCCCTACCTCCACTACGCGATGTTCAACGGGATCGTCGGTGTCCTCACGGAGCGGGCCTCGAAGGTCTTCCGCTTCAAGGAGCAGGAGCAGCTCCACGAGGAGATCATCGACACCGGGCTGGCCAAGATCTACCAGTCGCACCTCGAGATCGGCCGGAAGCTCGCGGCCGACGAGGGGGTCGACCTCGCGATCACGCTGCTCGACGGCAAGTGCTTCGAGAAGGTGCTCCAGTTCTGCCGGAAGGAGCACCCCTGGCTCCTGATCCTGGGCCGCATCGGCGTGCACTCGGACGAGCGCGAGGCGGACCTCGGCTCGAACACGGAGAACCTCCTCCGCCTGGCGCCGTGCAACGTGCTGCTGGTGGCCGGCAAGTTCTACCCGCCGCTCGACGTCAAGGCCGAGGAGATCATCGCCTGGACGGACGAGGCCCGGGAGCGGATGAAGCGGGTCCCCGAGCAGGTGGCGGGGGTGGCCCGGACGGCGCTCCTCCGCTACGCGATCGAGCAGGGGCACACGGTCATCACCTCCAAGGTGATCGACGAGGCGATGGCGATCTTCATGCCGGGCCGCATGGCGGAGAAGATGCAGATCCTGGCCGAGGATCTGGCGGTCGCGAAGCTCCGGGCGGAGAACGCCGCGGTGACGGCGATCTGCTCGGTCTGCGGCTACGTCGTGAAGGGCCCGAACCCCGTCGTGAAGTGCCCGGTCTGCTCGGGCGGCCCGGAGGGGTTCACGCACGTCGACCGCCGGGCGGTGGAGCAGATCGCCACCGCGGAGGGCGGGATCGCCGAGGAGGAAGTGATGCCCGGCGTGACGGTCCGCTGGGCCAACGACGCGCGGGAGGGCCTCCGCGAGGTCACCGACGCCTACCTCCGGCGGCGCGCCAAGGCGCGGATCGAGAAGTACGCGCGCACGCGCAAGATCCCCGTGATCACCAAGGAGATCGCGTTCCCGCTGATCGAGGAGACCGTGGGACGCGACAAGCTCGGCGACGGCTGGGACACGCTCATCGCCAATACCCGCTTCGCCGCGGCGACCCTCAAGGACGTGACCGACCCGAACGGGGCCTTCACCTGGACCGAGGACGCGGTAGCGCGGCTGAACCGTGTGCCGGCGGGCTTCATGCGGGACATGACCCGCGAGGCGATCGAGACGGTCGCGCGCGAGAAGCAGGTGGGCTTCATCGACCTCGCCCTGTGCGAGGAGGGGATCGGCCACGCGCGGGCCACGATGAACGAGGTCATCGCCGGCTACATCAAGAACAAGCCCCAGAGCTGAAGCGGAGGTCTCGCGAGTCGGACCGCCAGCGGACGGACCTGGCGCGCTGCCCAGCGAAGATGTCACGCGCGTGCTACTTTGGGCGTCGTGGTGACGGGCCGATTCACGCACCCTACCAGCGCAGCCGGTGCCGGATCCCCGTGGCAGTGGGTCAGCGTCGGCGGACGGCGTAACATCCAAGCGACGCTGAGCCGTCCCCATTCAGACGGGTGGTGGTGAGCATGATGGCTCGAACGCTCATCGGGCTGGCAGGCCTGAGCCTGGTCCTCCTGTCCGCGCCGCTCACGGCGGAAGCGCAACAGCCCTCAAAGGTTCCCCGAATCGGTTATCTCGGACCCGACTCGCCTGCCGGCACTGCGAATCGCCTCGAGGTCTTTCGGCAGGGGCTGCGCGACCTCGGCTACGTGGAGGGTCGGAACATCGCGATCGAGTACCGTTGGGCGGAGGGCAGGGTGGAGCGGTTCCCCGACCTCGCCGTCAAGCTCGTGGGTCTGAAGGTTGACGTGATCGTGGCACCGACTACCCCGGCGGCCCTCGCCGCCAACACTGCGACCGGGACGATCCCCATTGTCTTTGTGACGGCCGGTGATCCCGTGGGCTCGCTCGTGGCCAGCATCGCCCGTCCGGGCGG
>JBGQGN010000333.1:0-3775 GCA_041497395.1 Methylomirabilia bacterium | reverse complement strand
GGTTGATCGCGCCGTGGTCCGGCACGGCCAGGATGTCCCGGTGCAGGATCTGGGGGCAGGCGATGGAGACGAGCAGGTTCACGGCGCGGGCGCGGAGGCTCGACACGAACGCCGGGGCGTTGACGGCGGGCACCGGCTCGATCGGCACCCGGTGGCGGCGCGCCGCGTCCCTGACGGAGTAGCTGCGGCGGAGCGGCAGGAGGCGGCCGGCGAGCCCGAGGGCCCGGTGCGCCACGAGGTTGGCGAGCTGGAGCGTGAACGCCCGCGGCCCCATCAGTCTCCAGTAGCGCCGCGCGTGCGCCGCCCGCAGCTCGCCCGGCACGACGCCGATCGCGACCACGTCGCGCCGCGCGCCGAGGAGCTGGTCGAGGAGGCGCGGGATGTAGAAGGCGTCCTCCTGCGTGAGCACGTAGACGCGCACGCCGGGGGATCCCGCGATCAGGCGCTCGCCGCGGCGATCTCCGCGGCGTACGCCTCGCGGATGGGAACGAAGCGGAAGTCGCCGAGAAGCCGCCGGGTCCGCGCCGTCATCGAATTCAACTTCACGTAGTGCGTGACCTGGGACACGGGGTGAGGCAACCGGATCCGCGGGTGCGCCGGGTCGTACTCCCAGGGATGCGCGTAGAAGACCAGCCGGTCGCCCGCGCGCTCGAGGCGCCTGACCAGCGCCCGCGTCAGCCCGTAAGGGTACAAGCGGAAGTAGGCGCCGCCGCTCACCGGGACGTTGACGCCGATCGGGAGCCGGGCCGCGGGGAATCGCACCGTTGACAGCGGGATCTCGAACAGCGCGGCGCCCGCCGGCGTCGCGACGAGGCCGGGCCGCCGGGCCGCGCCCGGCAGGCCGTAGCGGTGGTTCCACACGGGGAAGATGCTGGAGTCGTAGCGGAACCCTTCCTCCACGAGCACGTCGAGAGCCCACAGCGCCCTGGCAGTGATCGAGAAGAACGGTGCGCGGAAGCCGACGACGGGCTCGCCCACGATCGCCTCGAGGCTCCCGCGGCTCCGCCGGACCTCCTCGCGAAACTCGGCCGGGGTGAGACGGTACACGAAGCGGTGCGAGTAGCCGTGGCACGCGATCTCGTGGCCTTGCCGGGCCACCTCGCGGACGAGCGCGGGGGTGCGATCCGCCTGCCAGCCCACCACGAAGAAGGTCGCCCGTGCCCCGAAGTCGTCGAGGAGCCCGAGAAGCCGCGCGAGCCCGGTCTCGAGCCGCGGCGCGAAGCGCGGCCACTCGCCCATGTCGAGGTCGAGGCCCTGGTACCAATCCTCGACGTCGACCGTGAAGATGTGCGGCAGCGGGGTCATCCGATCGCCGTCAGGCCGGCCGCTCCGCCAGGGCGATCCCCCGGCGCGCCAGGAGCCGCCGGTAGAGCGCGTGTTGCTCGTCGAGCATCTGCCGCGCGGAGAACGGGCGGACGGCGGCGTGGCCCGCCTGGACCCGTCGTGCGGTGGCCGCCGGGTCCGCCAGCGTGGCCAGGACGGCACCGGCCAGGGCGGCGGGGTCCTCGGGTGGAACGAGGAGCCCATTGACGCCGTCCGCGAGGACGTCGGGGACGCCTCCCACCGCCGTCGCCACGACGGGAGTCCCGACGGCAAGCGCCTCGAGCACGACCCGCGGCAGACCCTCCCGGATCGAGCTGTGGACGATGACGTCGGAGGCGGACAGGATGTCCGGCATGTCCTTGCGAAGGCCGAGGAACGCGACGCGCCCGGCCAGTCCCGCCGCGGTGACTGCCTGCTCGGCCGATGCCGCCAGAGGGCCGTCACCCACGATCCAGGCCACGGCGTCCGGTCGCTCGGCGAGAATGCGCGGGAGCGCGCGGACGAAGACGAGCGGGGTCTTGGGCGGACTCAGCCGCTGCACGAGGCTGATGACGGGGCGCGTGTCGGGAACTCCCTGCGCGGCCCGGAACGCGCGGCGGGCCGGGCCGTCGAGCGGGGCGACCGCCGTGAGGTCGATGCCCGAGCGGATGACGATGGCCTCCCCGCGCGCGACCGCTGACGGCGGAAGCACGCCGAGCGCCATCCCCTCGACGAGATCTTGCTGGGACACGAGCACCGTCGCGTCGCACAGCTTTCGCGCCAGCCGCTCGAGCCGGACGAAGAGCGGCCGGCGCCGATCCACGGCGTTGTTGAATGACCAGCCGTGGACGGTCTGGAGCGTCACCGGCACCCGCGCCAGGCGCGCGGCCAGGGGGGCGAGGAAGCGGGCCTTGGCCGACCGCGCGTGGACGAGGTGCGGGCGGAGCCGCCGGAGCAACGTCACGAGCGCCGCCAGCGCACGAACGTCCGTCGCGGGGGCGAGCTCGCGGACCAGGCTGGCCAGCGGATGGTGCGGCACGCCGCTCGCCGCGATCTCCGCATGGTAGTCCCCCTCCCGCCCGGCGGCCGTGCCGAAGACGAGGTGAAAGTCGACGGAGGCGAAGCCCTGATAGTACCGGGCCGTCAGTAGGGAGACCTGCTGCGGGCCCCCGACGATCATGCGGGTGATCACGTTCACGATACGCACAGGCATCCGGGGCCTCGCGCCTGCCGTGGCAAATCGGTTCGCGCGCGTCGCCGACAAGAGACCATTCGCCGCGTGCGACGTCAAGTGCCGGCAGGGCGGCCGGGGCGGGGCCCACCCGCGCGGGCCGCGGCGCTCTCGGGGGCCCCGGCGATTGACAGGGCCCGGGCCGGTCCGTACCATGATGGCCCGGAGCCAGGACGGTGAGCGTAGCTCAATGGTTAGAGCACTGGACTGTGGCTCCAGGGGTTGAGGGTTCAAGTCCCTTCGCTCACCCCACGCTCCCCCGCGGATTCCTAGGGCGGGGGGACGTGGCGAGCGGGGATCGATCGGGGCGCCCGTAGCTCAGTTGGACAGAGCGACGGACTTCGAATCCGTAGGTCGCAGGTTCGATCCCTGCCGGGCGTACCATCGTTTCTGGCGTTCCTGACGTTCCTGGCGCTCGGGGTGCCGCCGACACGGTCGGACCGGCCCCTCTGGTAGGTAACCGGACCGTGGCCACCGGGCGCACCCAGCCATTCCAGGCGCCGTAGGGGCACCGGACATGCGGCACACGCGCAAGACCGTCGTCGCACGAACCCGGGTCGAGTTTGCCAAGCTCGACCGCCTCGTCGCGCGGCTGCGTCCGGCCGACTGGAAGCGACGCGTCCCCCGCCCCCCGACACGCGCTCCCTGGACGGTCAAGGACGCCCTCGCCCACATCGTCTACTGGAAGGAGCACACCGCTCGCGTGATCCGCGGAGAGCGGCGTCTTCCGGAGATGCGGGGCCTCGACGTGAATCAGATCAACCGGCTCGTCTATGAGCGCTGGCGGCATCGCCGGCCGAGCGCGGTCGTCGCGTGGCATCGTCGGGTTCACGCCGAGGTGCTGCGCACCCTCGCGAGGACCCCGGCGGCGTGGTTCGGGCGCCGGGAGCGCTCGCCGCAATGGCCGGGCGACCTCGACGGGCACTCCGCGGCCCACCGCATGAAGGACATCGAGGCGGCGCTCTCCGGGGCTCCCGACCCGTGAGGATGCGCCGGCGCCGCGGGCATGTGAGGCCGGCTGGGCCGCGACGTCGGACGACAGCGTGTGGACGTCTGCCCGGAGCGATTGACGGCCGCCCTCTTGACCCCGCCTGGACCCCGTGGCAGAATCCGCTCCGCGCCTGGAAGTAACGGTGGTTACGACTCTTCCGGCTCGGCCTGGCCGATAGGGTTGGGCGCCCGTAGCTCAGCGGATAGAGCGTCGGACTCCGGATCCGAAGGTCAGAGGTTCAAATCCTCTCG
>JBGQGN010000332.1:0-3778 GCA_041497395.1 Methylomirabilia bacterium | reverse complement strand
GTTCCCGCGGTCGCTCTGGGGGTTCCAGGGGATCCACGACATCGTCGGGGTGCGCTGCGGCCAGGCGCCGCTCGGCCTGGCGACGGTGGCGGGCATGACGCCGCCCGACTTTCCGGTGGAGCTCCAGGACGAGAACGTCGAGACGATCAAGTTCGATACCGACGCCGACGTGGTGGCGATCGGGTGCTGGAACGTCCAATACCACCGGGCGCACGAGCTGGCCAGGGAGTTTCGCCGCCGCGGGAAGATGGTCGTCGTGGGCGGGCCATATCCGACGCTCTGCCCGGAGCGGTTCACCGACGGGACGTTCGACATCGTGTTCGACGGTGAGACCGAGATCACGTGGCCGCAGTTCTGCCAGGACCTTCGGGCCGGGACTCCCAAGCCCGTCTACAAGCAGGTCGGCAACATCGACATGCGCCTGTCGCCGGTGCCCCGGTTCGATCTCATCCGGAAGGGCGACTACCTCTACCACTTCATCCAGACGACCCGCGGTTGCCCGTTCGCGTGCGAGTTCTGCGACATCATCATCACCGACGGCCGCGTTCCGCGCCTGAAGTCGATCCCGCAGGTCCTCAACGAGATCGAGACCGTCGCGGCGCTCGGCGGGAAGTACGTGAGCTTCTCCGACGCCAACCTCATCGGGAACCAGAAGTTCGCGGAGCAGCTCCTGGAGGCCCTCGGGGACTTCGGCCGCAAGAACAACTATCCCATCCAGTTCTCGGCCGAGATGACCATCACGGTGGCGGAGCGGCCCCGGCTGCTCGAGCTCATGCGCGACGCCAACTTCACGAGCATTTTCGTCGGGATCGAGTCCCCGCGCCTCGACAGCCTGATGGAGACGAAGAAGCGGCAGAATGCCCACCGGCCGCTGCTCGACAGCATCCGGTTGATCCAGTCGCACAACCTCATGATCGTCGCCGGCATGATCGTCGGCTTCGACCACGACGACCACCGGATCTTCGAGGAGCAGTTCGACTTCCTGATGGAGGCCGGCATCCCCTTCACGACGTGCGGGGTCCTGACGGCGATCGAGAAGACGCCGCTCCACGCGCGGCTCGAGAAGGAGGGGCGACTTCTCCCGTACGACTCGGCCACGGTGCTGGGCCATGGCGCCGCCGACCTCAACTTCGTCCCGAAGCTCATGACCGTCCCAGAGGTCCAGCGCGGCTACAACTGGCTCATCCGGTCGCTCTACCGCTACGACAACTACGGTGCGCGCGTGGTCCAGGCCCTTCGGCCCTTCCAGGCGCGGCCGGAACGGGAGACGCGGGCGGCCGGCCGGTTCGACTGGGACCTCACGCGGATTGCCCTCAAGGTCCTGAGGCACTTCCTCCTGACGACCGACGGCGTTCGCCGCCGGATCTTCATCCGGACGATGCGGGCGGCCATGGGCGAGCGGTGGTCCCCCGAGCGCCTCGTGGACGCGATCTCGTACATGATTGCTCACAAGCACTTCCACGAGTACGTGACCGAGGTCCACGGGGATCCGGAGACGGTGGCGGCCCTGTCCCCGTTCGCAGACACGTCGCGCGAGCGGTGGTGGGAGGGCGAGTTCGGCCCGGCCTACCTGGAGAGCCTCCGGCGCGAGGCGGGGACCGGACGGACGTGGCTCGCTCCGGGTCTTGCCTGGTTCCGGCCGGGTCTCCGCCGCGCGGTGGCGGTCCCCGAGGCGTTCCTCACCGAGAAGGTGGGGGAGTGTCTCCGCCGCTACCTGGATGAGCTCGGCGTCGAGGTCATCCCGGTGGCGACCGCCGCGCTCTCGCGGCTGAAGGACCGCGCGGACCTCTTCGTCCTGCCGATTTTCGGGTCGGTCCGCAAGGGCAAGGAGGAGCTATACCAGGTGGTCCAGCAGCTCCAGGAGCGCGTCCAGGCGGACCTGGACAAGCTGCCCCGCGTCGTCCATCTCTCGATCGACGGCGGACGCGAGGCGGTGTTCGAGGCCTTTGCCCGGATCGGATTGACCTTCACGCGGCGCCTCGAGCGGCTGCGGGAGGCGTTCGAGACGGCCGTGGACGCGGCGCTCGTGCCGGCGTCGCAGCCGGGCCGCTCGTCGGAGCCCATCGCGTCCTGACCCACCGCACCCGGCGGCGCCCCCGCGGGGTCGCCCCGCCGGCCGCGAGCCGGCTCCGGGTCTAGGACGAGCGCCGTCGCGGGGGCGACGGCTCGAGCGGTTCCTCGGTCGGGGGCTCGGCGCGCGCGAACTCGACGTTGAGTGCCAGGCTCCGCGCGCACAGCGGGCAGCTTCCCGGCTCGTAGGTGGGGAAATCCCGCTTGACCAGGCTGAAGACGTCCTTTCCCAGGTCGACCTTCGTCGCGCGCTGCCAGAGGCACCCGATACCGACGACCGTGCCTCCCGCCTGCTCGACCATCTGGATCAGAAGGCGGATCGTCTCGCCCGTCGTGATGAGGTCCTCCACGATGAGGACCTTGCTGCCCTTGTGGACGAAGCGCGTGAACTCGTCGGGCAGCCGTACCCGCCGCCCTTGCCCCGTGAATCCCTTGGTTGCGTAGACGAGGATGGGCCGGGACGGCAGCGCCCGGGCCACGCAGTGGGCGAGGATCAGCGCGCCCGGCCCCGTCGAGAGCACGACGTCTGCCGGCCAGGGGGCGAAGTGCGTCGCGATGACGTCGCCCAGGCCCTCGGTGAACGACGGCTCCGTGGTGACCAGCGCCTTGTCGATGAATTCCGGGGCGTGGTGACCCGAGGGCAGGAGGAAGTGGTCGCCCGTCCGGTAGGCGCCCGTCCGCCGGAGGATCTCGAGGTGGATCTTCTCGCGAGCGCCGGAATCGGGCGCCGTGACGCGCGCGGCGGCCGCGAGGCCTCCGGGGGACGCTGTCGGGCGCGAGCGAGGGGGCACGCTTCGGCGATCCGTCAGGGCTGGGGTCGCCCGCTCGGGCGGGCGGCGCGGGTCGCCCGCGCCGCGGGACGGGGCCGGGGTTCCTGGGTCACCAGTTCCTCGTGGCATGCGGGGCATACCTCGCGCCCGTCCTTCCGGAGGATCTCCCCCGGGCGGAGATGCTGGTCACAACGTTCGCACGCGGGGTTGTTGCAGAACCGGACCGCTCTGCTCGGGCGCCGCAGCATCTCCCCGCCGGTGATCGCGACTGTGGTGGCGCGACTATCGTGGCCCGCGAGGGTCGGCGTGTCAACCGGGACGTGGGGTTTCGGGTCGTTCCTTGACGCTCGTTCCAAGGGGTCGTTAGACTGGCCTGGTGCGAGTCCTCGCTGTCGAGACGTCGACGTTGACCGGGGCAGTAGCGCTCCTCGAGGCCGGCGGTGTCGTGGCCGAGTTCCGGGTGAGCGTGGCGGTCACTCATGGGGAGCGGCTGATGGCGGCGATCGACGGTGTGCTCCGGGCCGCCCGGTGGGAGCTTGCCGACGTCGAGGCCTTCGCCGTCGCGCGGGGTCCCGGGTCGTTCACCGGCCTCCGGATCGGGCTCAGCACGGCCAAGGGGCTCGCGTTCGCCACCGGCAAGCCGGTGGTCGGCGTCGGGACGCTCGACGCGCTGGCCTGGCGGCTACCGTACTGTGCCTATCCCGTGTGTGCCGTCCTCGACGCGAGGAGGAACGAGGTGTACGCGGCGCTCTACCGGACGCGCGACGGGCGGCTCGAGCTCCTGGAGGCCCCCCGTGCCGTGGCGCCCGCGACTCTGGCGGAAGAGCTCCGGGCCACGACGGACGGTCCTGTCGTCTTCGTGGGAGACGGGGTCGGGCCGTTCGGGGCGGTCCTCGGCGAGATTCTCGGGACACGCGCCTGTCTGGCGCCGGCCGACC
>JBGQGN010000331.1:0-3807 GCA_041497395.1 Methylomirabilia bacterium | reverse complement strand
CGTCGCCCTCCTGGCGGGATTCCTCGGATTGTAGCGCCCTCCGTGAGGCCACTTCAACCGACCCGGCTTCCAGTCCTCCCCGGCTCGGCCGCCGGCGTGCCGTGAGCGTCTTGCGCCGGACGCCTGGCGGGAGGGCGGTTCGGTTGACAGCGAGGCGCGCCTCCACCTAAATGACTCGCATGGCTGACTCTCAGTTCCGGCTCGACGGCCGTGTCGCGGTGGTCACGGGCGGCAGCCGGGGCATCGGCCGCGCGGTCGCCCTCGGCCTCGCCCAGGCGGGCGCCGATGTGGTGGTGGCGGCTCGCAAGGCGCAGGACCTCGACCCCGTCGCCGACGAGATCCGAGCGCTCGGCCGCCGGGCCCTCGCGGTCCCGACCCATCTCGGGCGCCGCCCGGAGATCGATCGGCTTTTCGAGGCTACCCTCGACGCCTTCGGTCGCCTCGACGTGCTGGTGAACAACGCCGCCACCAATCCGGTCTTCGGGCCACTCCTGGACATCGACGAGGACGCGTGGGACCGGATCATGGCCCTCAACGTGAAGGGCTACCTCCTCGCCGCCCAGCGAGCGGCCAGGGCCATGGCGCCCCTCGGGCGGGGGGCCATCGTCAACATCGCCTCGACGGCCGGGCTCCGCGCGAGCCCAGGCCTGGGCGCCTACTCGGTGTCGAAGGCCGCGGTGATCATGCTCACGCGAGTCCTCGGTCGTGAGCTCGCCCCGCTCGGGATCCGGGTCAACGGGGTCGCCCCGGCGCTGATCGAGACCCGCTTCAGCGAGGCTCTCTGGAAGAATCCGGAGATCCTGTCCGGGTACCTCAAGAGCACGCCGCTCGGCCGCGCCGGACAGCCGGAGGAGGTTGTCGGAGCGGTCGTCTACCTCTCCTCGGACGCCTCGAGCTACGTCACCGGGCAGACGCTCCTGCTCGATGGCGGGCATCTGGCCTGAGTCGCCGTCCCGGGCCGCGGCTCAGTTCGTGTCCAGCGCCAGGTGCTCGCCTCCGGCGTACACGTTGAACGCGTCGTGGCGCAAGTAGCCCACCACCGTCACCCCCAGCTGCTCGGCAAGGCTGACCGCCATCTCGGTGGGTGAGGTGCGAGAGACGACGATCGGAGCCCCCATCCGCGCGCCCTTCAAGAGCATCTCCGAGGACACGCGCCCCGTGCTGAGGAGCACCCGGTCCCGGGTGGCGACGCCGCGGAGCAGCGCCTCGCCGCAGACCTTGTCCACGGCGTTGTGCCGGCCCACGTCCTCCGCCATGAAGACGAGCTGGTCGGCATCGGCGATCGCGGCCCCGTGGATCCCCCGGGAGGCGCGGTAGCCCACCGCCAGCCGGTAGAGCTCCTTCATGCGCTCGAAGAGCCGGGCCGGCTCCACTCGAAGCGTCGACTCGACCCGCGGAATCACGCGCGGGTCGATGCGGAACGTGATGCCACCCCCGCACCCCGACGTGAGGATCCGCTCCGTAGGAAGCTCCACGTCTTGGACGAGATCCACCTCCGCCCGGCCGTCGACCTCGGAGACCGCGAGCCGCTTGATCTCGTCGACCGAGCCGATGATCTTCTCCAGCCAGAGGTAGCCCACGACCAGGGCGTCGAGCTTCCGGGGCGTGCTGAGGAGCGTGATGAACTTCTGACCGTTGACGTAGACGGTCAAGGGCTGCTCACGAACGATCTCACCCTTGACCTCGCGGTACTCCCCGGCCTTCCAGCTGTAGTAGGTTCGCATGGCTCCCAGCTGCTCCGAGGCTAGTCTCCGGCTCGCCTTGCCGTCAAGCTTGGTGGCCCGTCAGGCGCCGCTCGGCCGTAGCGCCTGCCGCTCCGGGCAGGTGGCGACGGTGAGCTGGATCGTGCCGCCAGGCCCGAGCCAGGTGATCTCGTGCGGCCCGGGGGGTAGAGCGAGCCACCCGGGCCGGGCCGGAGTCCCGTCGACCGACACCACGAGCCCGGGGCTGAAGGCCAGGAGATAGGGGCCCGCCGCAAGGAGATTGACGACCGAGCGTCCCCCGCCCTCGTCGGCCGCGATCTCCGCCCCGGCGACGAGAAGCCCCTCCGGGCCCGGCACGTAGTGCTGCCGCAGCAGATCCGCCACCGGCCCGACCATCCCGCGGATCCGGAAGTCGACGTGGGCCACTGGAGCCCGCGCCGCTCGCATGTCCTCGGCGATGGCCTCCTCCGGGATGACACCCCGGGCGACCCACTCCCGGATCCCGCGGATCAGCGCCCCATGGCGATACGCCGCGGGACGGAACACGTAGAGGGCCGTCCCGTCGAGAACCGCGTCCCCCGGGCACGCGAGCCGGAGCTCACGACGCATGAGCCGGAGGTCAGCAGCGTTCTGATTTCGAAGGGCGAAGATGACGGTTTCCCCGGCAGGCACGACCACCGCCCCGGCGATCGCCGCCAGGGCGAGCCCCCTTCGCCAGCGCGTCGGATCCCGCCGTGCCCACTCCGCCAGGGTGGCGAGGGTCAGCCCCGCATAGATGGCGGCCACCGGGAGCAACGGCAGCCAGGCGTGCTGGTACACGGCGGGAGTCCGAGGAAGGAACAGAGCCGAGACGCTGGTGAGGGTTGGCAGGAGCAGAACGCCGTGCACGGGGTGTCCCAGGATGGCGAGGCCTCGCACGCGGAGGACGAGCGCGAGCCCGAGAGCCGCGGCCAGGAACACGCCCACCTCGCTCCCGAAGACCGGCCACGTCTTTCCGAAATCGACGAATCGCAGCGAGTCGAGCACCACGTCGCGGTAGAGCCCCCTGAGCGTCGCCATGCCCGTGAAGGCGGCGAGCCCGGCGATGAGGACGATCAGCACCAGCGCCACGCCGCCCAGGAGCCGCGCGAGCGATCCGGCGCGACCCGTTCGCGGAATCCCGCCACGCCGCGGCAGGCCCGCGACGACCGCCACCACCCCGGCGAGGGCAAAGACCGCCTTGATCGACAGGGCCAGGGCCGCCCCCTGCCAGGCCCCGGCCGCCCAAAGCCAGCCCGTCCGGCCGTTCTCGCGCCAGCGCACGAGCGCCAGGAGGCTGGCCAGATGGGCGACGAGCGCGGGCACGTCGGGGCGGGTCTCCGTCGACGTCTCGGCGAACTGGGGAAGGAAGAGGAGGACCACTGCCGCCCAGACGGCGCCATCGGCCGAGAGCCGCCTCGCGAGCTGCCAGGTCAGCACGACCGCCGCCGCGGCCAGGAGGGCCATTATCGACCGGGCCGCGAAGTACACCTCCGGCCGCTCCGTGAGCCACGTCGTGAGGGGCGCCATGGCGTAGTGGAAGAACGGGAGGTGGTGCTCCCAGAAGTCGCGGTATGGCACCTGGCCCTGCGCCATGAGCCAGGCCACATGGAGGTGCTGGCTTTCGTCCGGGTCGATGCGCCGGTTGAGGACGACGCCGATTCGCAGGACCACGGCCAGCGCGACGAGCGCGGCGAGAACTCCCGGCGCGAGCCGACGCATGCCAAGGCGAATCATACCGCGGCCCGGGCATCCACCGTCGAGCCCAGGGTTTGACCCATCCATGGCACCCTGGCTATACTCCCGGGCGCTGGGCCGACGGCACGCCGTGCGGCCCGGACACCATGAGCAGCGAGCACGCCTCCGACGAAGCGCCGGCCAACTCCCCCTGGGGTGGTCCCTCCCAGCGCGGGCTCAAGATGCGCAAGCGCCAGGACCAGGGGGCGGACCTCTTCCGCGCCGCCCTCCAGCAGATCGACGATCCGGGACGGCTTCGACACGCCCTGCTCGAGCTCAGCCGGACCTACAACCCGGTGACGAACGCCACCCTCTTGGCTCCCGAGGTGCGGCATCGGGTCCTCGAGCT
>JBGQGN010000330.1:0-3842 GCA_041497395.1 Methylomirabilia bacterium | reverse complement strand
GGCGCGAAGCCGAGCGGCGTGAGGCAGAGCTCGAGCTCGTCGAGGACGCTCGCGCCGAAGAACGTGGGGTCGTCCGAGTCGACCGTCACGCGCACGCCCGCGTCGACAAGACGCCGGAGCGGGTGGAAGCCGCACTTCCACACCCAGCGCTCGATGAACTCGTCGAACGTCCGGAAGGCGGGCCGCGCGGAGGCCCTCGTAGGGGTCGCCACCCCGGCCTCGCGCCAGTGCACGCGCTCGAGGAGCCAGGGGAGCGCCATCGCCCCGTCGAGGTGGAGGCGGAGCTCCACCTTGGGGGCGGCGCGCAGCAGGGCGAGGACGTCCGGCGTCAGCGGCGGCGGGCTGACTCCCACAGGCGGGCGGTCCCGGACGGGCGTCAGTCCAGGATGGGCAACACGATGTGGCTCGGGTGCTGCGCGTCGTGGTAGACGGTCTGGGTCGCGCGGACGAGGTCCGCGTCAGTCCCGAACGGCCGGCCCGTGTTGGGGTGCCGGTCGAACTGGGGAAAGTTCGACGAGGCGATCTCGACCCGGATCCGGTGGCCCCGCCGGAACAGGTTCGACGACGACCAGCAGTCGATCTCGAGGCGGTAGGGCCGGCCGGGCTCGAGCGGGCTCGGCCGCTCGAAGGAGTCGCGGTAGCGGGCGCGGAGGATCCCCTGCGCGACGTTCATCGTGTACCCCGACGGGAAGACGTCAGCGAGCTTCGCGGTGAAGTCCGTGTCCGGCGCCGACGACGCCGCCCAGAGGACGACCTTGATGGCACCGGTGACCTCGACGTCCGCCTCGAGCGGTGGCGTCGAGTAGACGAGGACGTCGGGCCGCCACTCCGCGGACCGCTGGTCGCGCGGCCCCATCGAGATCGGTGTGATGTCCTCGCCGCAGCACGTGCTCCCGCCGAGGGTCGGCACCGGGTCGGCCGGGTCGTAGACGTACCGGTCCGGCGGCTCCGCGCCCGGCTCCCGCCGGTCGAGCGTGCCGTCGCCCCAGAGCGTGCTGGCGTGGCCTCCCGAGTGGAGGTAATGGGGAACGAAGCGCGTGCCAGGGATCGGCCAGTCCGTCGCCGTCCGCCAGCGATTGGCGCCCATGACGAACACCTTGACCGGCGGCTCGCTCATGATCCCGTCGTCGACGCCGCGGAGCCAGTAGTCGAACCAGCGAAGCTCCTCCCGCCGGAGGTCGACGAGGCTCGCCGGCCCGAAGTCGATGTCGCCCGTCCGGCTCTGGGTCCCGCGCTCCCCCAGCGAGTGGATCCAGGGCCCGATCAGAACCTTCTGGCGCCTCGCGCGCTCGGACACGCCCTTGGCCCGGACGCCCATGAAGTTGTTCAGGGTTCCCTGGAGGAACACGTCGTACCACCCGCCGAACCCGTAGGCCGGCACGTCGATCCGCGCGTAGTCCTTCTCGACGTTGCCGAGGCGCTCCCAGTAGGGGCCGTAGTCCGGATGCCGGATCCACTCCCGGTAGAACTCGCAGGCGCGACCGGCGCGCTCGTCGCCCGTGAGGAGCGGGAGGTGCCGGAAGAGCGTCGAGTAGTGCTGCTCGGGCGGCATCCAGAGGTACTGGGTCTGGTTGGTGCGCGTGTGCATCTGGACGGCGCCCCAGCGGAGGTTGAAGCCCAGCTGGAAGGCGCCGCCGGTGTAGACCCAGTTGTGGTAGAGGTTCGAAAATCCGACCCGGGGCGCCATGGCCGTCAGGTGACGGTTGCGGAGGGGCGCGGCCAGCCACTGGGTGAGCGCGAGATACGAGGCGCCGCTGGTGCCGACCTTCCCGGTCGACCATGGCTGCGTCCCGCACCACTCCTGCGCGTCGTAGCCGTCCTCGGCCTCGTGGACGAACGGGGCCCATTCCCCCTCCGAGTCGAAGCGCCCGCGCACGTCCTGGATCGCGACGGCGTAGCCGCGCTGGGCGAAGTAGACGCCATCCTGCACCCCGGCCTCGACGTTGTTGCTGTACGGGGTGCGGATCAGGATAACGGGGAACGGGCCGGGCCCGTCGGGCAGGTACACGTCGGTCGAGAGCTTCACCCCGTCCCGCATCGGCACCCCGATGCCGAGAAGCGTGCGCACGTGATGGAGGGGGCGGGCGACGTCGGTCAGTGGCGACATGGTCTCTCCCGGGTTGGATTCGCGAACACGCGAGGCCGGACGATCAAGACGGCCGGGACTCTAGCACGCGCCGCGGACGTCGAACAAGGCGCCGCGGCACCGGACGGGAAGCCCGGCGCCGCGGCGGGGAGCGGTGGGGGGATCCGGCCTACCCTACCCGGCGCCGACGACCACGTAGCGCTGCGAGCCTTCGCGCTCGACGCGGAGCAGGACATGGGCGGGATCCTGCCCGCGAGCCAAGCCGCGCTCGACGTCCTGGAGACCCTGCACCGGCATCCGGTTCACCTCGCGGATCACGTCGCCCGGCGCGAGACCCGCCTGGGCGGCGGGCGAGTCGGGCTTCACCTCGGTGACGACGACGCCCTTGTCGCTCTGCACGCCGAGCTGCTTCGCGAGCTCGGGCGTCAGCTCCTGGAGCGAGAGCCCGAGCTTCTCGGTCGCCCGGCTCTCCGGCAGCTTCTCGCTCGTCGCGGCGCGCGCCTCCCGTGAGTCGGCGAGGCTCCCGACCATGACCATGACGGTCTGCCGCTTGCCGTCACGCAGGACCACGACCGGTACCGCGCGCCCGACCGGCGTGTTGGCCACGATCGCGGGCAGCACGCGCGGCCCCTCCACCGTCTTCCCGTCGAAGGTGATGATGACGTCGCCCGGCTTGAAGCCGGCCCGGGCGGCGGGTGAGTCGTCGCTGACCGAGGCGACGAGGGCGCCCTGCGTGCCCGTGATCCCGAAGGACTTGGCGAGCTCGTCGGTCAGGGGCTGGATCGCCACGCCCAGCCACCCGCGGGTGACCTTGCCGGTGGCCCGGAGCTGTCCGAGGATCGGCTTCGCCAGGTCGACTGGGATGGCGAACCCGATGCCCTGGAAGCCGCCCGAGCTGCTCCGGATCGCCGAGTTGATGCCGACGGCCTCGCCCCGGGTGTTGATGAGGGGGCCCCCGGAGTTGCCGGGATTGATGGCGGCGTCGGTCTGGATGAAGTCGTCGAAGCGCCCCTGACCGATGAACCGGCCCATGCCGCTCACGATGCCGACGGTCACCGTGTGGTCGAACCCGAACGGGTTCCCGATGGCCATGACCGGCTCGGCCACCTTGAGCGCGCTCGAGCTCCCCAGCGGGATCATCGGAAGGCCGGTCGCCTCGATCTTCAGCAGGGCCACATCGGTCTCCGCGTCGCTGCCGATGACCTTCGGCTGGAAGGTCCGCCCGTCAGAGAGCTGGACCTCGATCGATCTCGATCCGTCCACGACGTGATGGTTCGTGACGATGTAGCCGTCGGCGTCGATGATGAACCCGGATCCGATGCCCCGCGGGCGAACCTCACGCTCCCCTCCGCCCTCCGGCGGCTGCGGGAAGAACCGCCGGAACGGCTCGGGCACCTGCGGAACGCGCGTCCGGCGCGCCTCGCTCGTCGTGCGGACGTTGACGACCGCCGGTGTGAGCGTTTCCGCGAGCCGTACCCACGGATAGGACTCCGGCAGCGCGCCGGTGAACGCGGGGTCGGCCGCACGCGGCGCCGACTGCGCCACCGTGGGCAGGGCAACTCCACCGCCGGCCGCACCGGCCGGTAGCGTGGAGGCGATCAGACACACCAGGAGCCCGAGGCTGACAGCCAGGGGCCACCGCTTGTTGCCACTCATGGTTCGACTTCCTCCTGCGCTTGGTCGCATTTGGCCTCAGAAGTTGGCGGGGAAGAAGTGGATCGTCCAGCCCGGCCCCCGCGGGTCGACCGTCAGCGTG
>JBGQGN010000329.1:0-3932 GCA_041497395.1 Methylomirabilia bacterium | reverse complement strand
GGAGAGCACGATCAGCCCCTTGTACTTCGGGTCCTCCAGATCCTTGTAGCTCCTGGGGCCCATCTCCGGCGGCACGAGCTTGTTGTTGACGAGCAGAAAGTATCCGCCGGCGGTGATGTGGAGGGTATGGCCGTGACCGGCCTTCACGTCGACCAGCGGATCGACGATCCACGGGACGCCGGGCTCCATGAGGGCGGGAAGCGTCCCGAACGGCTGGTCCAGGGCGCGCGCCGCCAGCCGCCGGTTCTCCGGGCTCCCCGAGGAGCGGACGTCGGTACTGGGCTTGCCCGCGGCGCGCTCGGCGTTCCAGCGCGCCTCGAAGTCGCCAGTGCGGCCGGGCACCAGCTCGACCCGGATGCCGTACAGCCGCTCGAACTCCCGGCTCAGTTTCTCGGTGGCCGCGCCGGGCGCGCCGAAGAAGGACCAGACGACCACGCCCTCTTTCTTGCCGGCGGCCACGATCTCGTCCCACGTCTTCGGGTCGGCCTGCTTCCCGGGCGCCTGCGCCAAGACGCGCGCTCCGACCACCGGCAAGAGGGCAAGACCTAGCACTGCCAGCATCAGCACGCCTCTATGTCGCGTCACGCCCCGATCCTCCTCTGTTGACCGTCTCGCGCCGGCCACGCCCGGATCGCGCCCACGGGAATTTGCAACTGCACCATCGTCCCCTTGCTCAACGGCTCCGTCACCGACCCCGAGGCACGGACCTGGGACGCCCCGAGCTTGACGATGTACTCGACGCGCTCGCCGAGATACACGGCCGACACGATGATGCCGGGCCAGACACCGTCGGCAGCGCCCGGGCGCACCTGGACGTCGGCGGAACGGAATGCCAGCACCGCTTCCTCCCCCTCCTGCCACGCCTGGTCCGTGAGCAGTGGCACCTGGGCTCCATCGACGCCGTCGAGGCGAGCGACAAAGGCCCCATCCGGCTCACGCGCGACCCGCGCGCTGACATGATCGACCTGGCCCAGGAAGTCCATGACGAAGCGCGTGCGCGGCTCTTCGTAGATCTGCTTCGGCGTGCCGGCCTGGGCGATCCGCCCGGCGTTCATCACGAGCACCCGATCGGACAGGATCATGGCCTCGGCCTGGTCATGCGTGACGAACAGCGTCGTGACCCCGACCCGCGTTTGCAGCTCCTTCAGCTCGAAGCGCATTTCCTCACGAAGCCGCGCGTCGAGGTTGGAGAACGGCTCGTCGAGGAGCAGCACGTCCGGGTCGGCCACGAGCGCCCGCCCCAGCGCCACGCGCTGCTGCTGCCCTCCCGAGAGGAGCGGCGCCGGGCGATCCTGGAAGCCGTCGAGGCCGATGGTCAGGAGGATCGCCATGACCCGCTCCCGGATCTCCGCGCCGGGCAGCCGCTTCGCCCGGAGCGGGAACGCGATGTTCTCGAACACCGTCATGTGCGGCCAGATGGCGTAGCTCTGGAATACCATGCCCATCCGCCGCTTCTCGGGGTTGAGAAACACGCGTTGCGCGGCCGAGGTCAGCACGCGCTCACCCACGTACACCTCGCCGGCGTCCGGCCTCTCGAGGCCCGCGATGAGCCGCAGCGTGGTCGTCTTGCCGCAGCCGCTCGGCCCGAGCAGGGTGACCAGCGATCCGGCCGAGACCTCGAAGTCGACATGATCGACGGCAGGTGCCTTGCCGAACGCCTTCGCGAGACCCACCACCCGAACGTCCTTCACGCGTTCCCCCCTGCGGCCCAGGTCCTCGTAGCCGGGAGACATTCGGAGGCGAGGGGACTTGAACCGCCGTTCTCAGCCGCGGGCGCAGACGGACGGTCAGGCGCGCCGGCCGATGCTCCACGGGCGCCGGCTCCCGTCTCGACCCCGGGAGTGGTGTCGTCCGTGTTGCGACGACGGCGCTACTTCGCCAGCGCCGCCTTCGCCTGTCGAAGCTCCGGCCGCTCGGTGTCGGCCCGGTCGCACAGCGCGACGAGCTTCCCATAGAACGTCCGGGCCTTGGCCCTGTCCCCCGATAGCTCCGCCGCGCGCGCCGCCCCGAACAGGCCGTTGAAGCGGCTCGGGTCCCGGCCCGAGGAGACCTCGAACGCGATCAATGCCTCGGCGGGCTGGTTGAGCTCGAGGAGCATCTCGCCGAGGAGCTCGCGCGCCGGGACGAGCGGCGCGGGCGTCACCGGGTGCTTCTCGGTCGAATCCTCGAGCTCGGCGGCGGAGCGCATCAGTTTCACCGCCTCGTCATTCCTTCCTTCCGCACGCGCAGTCCACGCGGCGGCCGCCCGCCGCTGGACCTCGACCTGGTCGGCCCAGTAGCTCTGCTTGGCGGCCACGAGGGCATCGCGCGCGGCCTCGAGCCTCTGGCCCTCGCTCCGAGCCTTCGGCGCATCGCCGGTCCGGGCCGCGCCGAGCGCCCGGGCGAACGAGGTGATCGCCTCCGCCCAGGCGTACTGGCCCCACGGGAACTCCCGCGGACTCGCGGTCAGGGAGGCCGCCGCGCTCCACTCGCGTCGCTCGACCGCCATGCGGGCGGGGATCGCCGCAAAGGCGTAGGCGGCGACGAAGCTCTCGGGCTGGGCCTTGCGCATCGCGCCGACCTCGTCCGCCACGCGCTTCGCCTCCTGATCCTGGGCGCCCTGGAGGTGCGCGTAGACGAGGTAGTCCATGGCGTGCAGGGTCTGGTCCCACACCGCTTCGGTGCCGGTCTTGGCGAAGTACTCCTTGCCGGCAGCCGCCGAGGCGCGGTTCGAGTCGATCGACTCGCGCCAGAGCCCGAGGCGAGTGAAGATGTGCCCGGGCATGTGCTGCGCATGGGGGACCGAGGGCGCGACCTTCGCGTACCCGCGCGCGGCTACCAGCGCCCGGGCCGCGAGCGGCGGGTAGTCGTAACTGTGGATGATGTAGTGAGCCACGCCGGGATGGTTCGGCTGCTCGCTGTAGACCTTCTCGAGGATGGCGCCCGCCTTGAGCTGATTGGCGTAGCTCTTGTCCGTGGGCAGCGCGGTCGCGTTGAGGGCAAGCGCGTAGAACACGGCCGCCTCGCGATCGTCCGGATAGCGGCGGTAGACCTGCTCCATTGCCTTCTCGTAGGCCAGGGCGCGCGCGCCATGGTCGAGCTTGTCCGAGTCCTTGTAGTAGGTCCCGATCGCCGCGACGTAGTCGCGTTCGCGCGGCGTCGCGGCCAGGCCACGGGTTTTCTCGATCGCCGCCGATCCCTTCTGCAGCATCGCCGGGCTGGGGGGCTGCCAGAGTGGATAGTAGACACTCATGGCGATCCCCCAGTAGCCGATCGCGCACGAGGGATCCGTTGTCGTGACGGTCGTGAACGCTTTCAGCGCTTCCTCGTACCAGAACGAGTGCAGGAGCGCGACCGCGCGCTCGAACTGACCCTGGGCGGCGGCGCTGCAGGAGGTGGGGAAGCGGACCGTTCCGAGCTTCTCCGCCTGCCCGCTCTTCTCCTGCGCACTCACGAGAAGGCTGCCGAACAGCGCCGCGATGGTTACCAGCAGGACCACTCTAGAAATTCTCATGGGGTGACTCCTTCTTCCGGACACATGAGGTTTGATGGCCATTTCCCTACCGTTTGCACACCCCGAGGCTAGGTGGCGCCGGCGCCGGTGTCAAGGCCGTTCCCGTCGCGTTCTACTTGACGCCGCCTGCCGTGAGGCCGCCCACCAGGTATGGCTCGATCAGCGCGAAGAGCACGACGACGGGCACGATCGCGATGACCGACGCCGCGAACAGCAGGTCCCAGTGCTGCACGTACGCCGTCACGTAGGATGTGATCCCGACGGTCAGCGGCCGCTTGTCCGCGCCGGTCATGAGCGTGAGCGCGACGATGTACTCGTTCCATGCCGCGATGAACGCGAAGATGATCGCGGTGACGAGCCCGGGCAAGGACAGCGGCAGCACGATCCGGACGAGGGTGCCCAGCCGGCCGCATCCGTCGACCGCGGCCGCCTCCTCGAT
>JBGQGN010000328.1:0-3977 GCA_041497395.1 Methylomirabilia bacterium | reverse complement strand
GGCCTGTTCCTGGTCGAGCTGCAGAGCGAGAACGCGCGGGTCCGCGAAGCTCTGGCGGTGGTGCGGGAGGAGCTGGTTCGCTTCCGCCGCGAGCGGGTGTCGGAGGAGGAGCTGGCGCGCGCGCGCTCGTACCTGGTCGGGAGCTTCCCCCTCAGGATGGACACGGCGGCGGACGTGTCGGATCTTCTCGTCGCGATCGAGCGGTTCGACCTCGGCCTCGACTACCCCGCGCGCTTCCGCCAGACCGTCTCGGCGGTCACTGCCGACGACGTGCTGCGGGTAGTGCGCGCCCACTGGGACCCGGACCGCATGAGTCTCGCGCTGGTGGGCAACCTCCGCGAGGCCGGGATCGGGAGCCCCTGACGTGGGGCGCTTCGGCGTGGTCCGCCGTCCGTCCGGCGTCCGAGACGAACCGCGACATCCTGGGCGGGCTGCTGGAGAGCTACCTGTCTCAGGCCTCGAACCGAATGAACGCCGTCATGAAGCGCCTGACCGCGCTCGCGATGATCGGCTTGCCGTTCACCGTCATCTCGGGCTACTTCGGGATGAACTTCGAGGTGATGCCTTGGCTCAAGCAGCCGTGGGGGATCGCAGCGGCGACCGTCCTCATGTTCGGGCTCTCGGCGGGCGCGTTCATGTTCCTCGGGAGCCACGACTGGCTGTGAGCGGCGCGCGGGGTCGGCCGGGACGGACCAGGGCTTGGATCGGTGCGGCGCTTGCCCTCGCCGCGCTCCTCCTCTGGGGCGTTCCCCGACCCGCCCCGGCGCTGGTCGGGGATCTGACGGAGGCCGGGATCCGCGAGGCGACCGACGCGGGAATCGCCTCGATCACGCAGGACGAGTTTGCCGAGGAGTGGCAGCTCCGGCTGCCCGGCGGCGAGGACGTCGTCGTCAGCACCCCCTTCTCCCGGCTCGCGCTCGCCGCCCGTCAGGCCGCGATGAAGGGCGAGTCGCTGACGGAGAAGCAGCAGAAGGAGCAGATCGACCGGGGCAAGGGGCGGATCCAGCTCCTGGTCACGATGCACGGGGGACCTTCCCGGAGCTTCGCCCGCTTCTACCAGCCGGTCCTCATGGTGAACGGCCGCGAGGTCAAGGCGACCTTCGTCCAGAACGAGCGCACGCCATTGGCGCAGGAAGATGGCCGCCTCGCCGCGCGCAACGTGTACGTGTTCCCGCTCGAGGGGCTCCCGACGAACGGCGTCGTGACGCTGGTGGTGAAGGGAGCGCCTCCGGAGCAGAAGGAGGTCCTGCGGGCCCGGCTCGACTTCGGCAAGTTCCGCTGACACCACCGTTCGCGAACACCTCTCGACGAAGGAGACCGGTCCGATGGTCACCAGGCAGCGCTTCGCGCAGGGCATGACCTTCCAGCAGTACCTCGACCAGATGACCACCAACAAGGACAAGTTCCTGGAGACGATGGCGGCAACCCACGTCACGCCTCAGGACCGGGCGGTCTTCGCGGATCGTCGCGAGAAGCTCAACGTCCTCGTCCTCACCGAGGATTGGTGCGGGGACGCGTTGACCAACTTCCCGGTGCTCGCGCGCATGGTCGAGGGGGCCCCGAACGTCGAGATGCGGGTCTTCCTCCGCGATCAGAGCCCGGACCTCATGGATCAATACCTCAACCGCGGACTCTTCCGGTCGATCCCGGTCTTCGTGTTCTTCGACGCGGACATGAAGGAGGTCGCCCGCTTCGTCGAGCGTCCGCCCAAGATCACGGAGTACATGGACCAAAAGCAGCTCGAGCTGCGCCGCCAGCTCCGCGCCCAGCACGGGGACGAGTGGCGGCAGTCGGCGGCCGAGGAGATCCGCGCGCTCCTCGGATGAACGTCGCGCACTTTCTCGAGGCGAGCGCCCGGCACGAGCCCGGGCGGGCGGCTCTCGTCTTCGGGGATCGACGTTTCACATACGCGGAGCTCGACCGCGAGGCCGGGCGGGTGGCGGGCGGCCTCGCGCGCCTCGGGATCCGGCCCGGCGAGCGCGTGTGCCTCCATCTCGCGAACCGGCCGGAGTTCGTGGTCGCCTACTACGGCTGCCAGAAGCTCGGCGTGACGCCGGTCGCGCTCAACGTCACCTACGTGCGTGACGAGCTGGCGTACATCGTCCGCGATAGTGAGGCGGCCGCGATCCTGAGCGGCCCGCCATTTGCCGCCCAGCTCCCGGACCCCGGGGAGACTCCGTCCGTTCGGGTGCGCGTGGGCACCGGCGAGCCCGGGGCGGTGGCCTTCGAGACGCTCCCGACCGACGCGCCCCTTCGCGCCGTCGACGGCGATCGCGAGGGCGTGGCCGCCGTTCTCTACACCTCGGCCACGACCGGCCGGCCCAAGGGCGTCATGCTCACGCAGGCCAACGTCGTGTCGAACACCTACGCGACGGTGCACCACCTCCGCATGACCGCGGAGGATCGCGGCCTGTGCGCGTTGCCGCTGTTCCACTGCTTCGGCCAGAACTTCATCATGAATGCCCTCGTGGCCGCCGGCGGGACGCTGATCCTGCAGGAGCGGTTCGTGCCGGCCGACTTCCTGGCCGCGGCCGTCCGGCACCGCGTCACCGTCCTGTACGCCGTGCCGACGATGTACATCGTCCTCCTGGCCGCCGGTCTGGCCGCCCACGACCTCTCGTCGCTCCGGCTCGCCTTCTCCGCCGCGGCCATGCTGCCCGGCGACGTCGAGCAGCGTTGGACAGCGGCCACCGGGCTCCCGATCTCCCAGGGCTACGGACTCACCGAGTCCTCCCCGTTCGCGACCTACAACCCCGAGCGCGCCCACCGGCCTGGCTCGGTCGGGACGCCGATCGAGAACGTGGAGGTGCGAGTCGTCGACGAGCACGACCGGGAGGTGCCCCACGGCACGCTCGGCGAGATCGTGATCCGGGGACCGAACGTGATGCGGGGGTACCTGGGGAAGCCCGAGGACACGGCCGCTGTGCTCCGCGGAGGCTGGCTTCACTCGGGGGACATCGGTCACCGTGACGGCGACGGGTACTTCCACGTCGTGGATCGCGTGAAGGACATGATCAACGTCGCGGGGTTCAAGGTCTTCCCGCGCGAGGTCGAGGAGGTGCTCTTCGAGCATCCGGCCGTGGCCGAGGCCGCGGTGCTGGGGCGGCCGGATCCCGTCAAGGGCGAGGTCGTCCGCGCCTGCGTGGTGCTCCGGTCCGGCCAGTCGACGACGGCGGAGGAGCTCATCGAGCGGTGCCGGGGACGCGTGGCGCCCTACAAGGTCCCGGTCGCCGTGGAGTTCCTGTCCGCCCTGCCCAAGAGCCCGACGGGCAAGATCCTGAAGAAGGATCTGCGGTGACGCCGCCTGGCGTGGTCCTCCGCTGGCCCCCCGTCCCGGTATGCTATCTAATGTGATGGGCGCTCGTGGACGGCGCGGGGAGGGAACGATGCGGCGGTCGATCGTGGCGGTGGGCCTGATCGGGATCCTGGCGGGCGGGGTGGCGCTGGCGTCCTTCAGCGAGGCGCGCGTTGGCGGGGGCGGCTCGAGCGGGAGCCGCGGCTCGCGCTCCTACTCGGCGCCGCGCGTTCCCTCGTCACCGGTCACCCCATCGACGCCGGCATCCCCCCGGCCGGTGGCGCCAGGCCCCGGCTCCCTCACGCAAACGCCGCGGCCCGGTCTGTTCGGCGGGCTCGGCGGTATGGTGGGCGGCTTCCTCCTGGGCGGACTTCTGGGCTCGCTCCTCTTCGGCGGGCTGGGCGGTATGTCGGGAGGTATCGGATTCATGGATCTCCTGGTGATGGCCGGGCTCGCCGCGCTCGTGATCTCGTTCCTGCGGCGTCGGACGCCCGAGCCGGCGCCGGCGTACGGGCGGGCGGAATGGACTCCCCCAGCGCCCCGGCCCGCCTCGGCTCCGGAGCCTGCCGGAGCCGTCGCGCAAGGCGGTGCCGCCGTGCTGGACGAGGATCTCGCGCGAGGTGTGGATCACATCCGCGTGATGGACCCGGACTTCGACCCCGCGCGCTTCCTCGCGATCGCG
>JBGQGN010000327.1:0-3998 GCA_041497395.1 Methylomirabilia bacterium | reverse complement strand
GGACGCGCTCGGACGCTACACGCGATGACGAGCTGGCCGGTCCGCCCCGGACGCGCGCGCGCGCGGGGCATCGTGGCGGCCCTGCTCCTCCTGACCGCCACCGGCTGCGCCGGGGGCGGACCAGCTCCGGCACCCCTGCCGGGCACCCAGGCCCTCCTCCGGAGCGAGCTCTACTTCGGCCGGCTCAAGCCCGATGGCAGCGTCGTGACGGACGCCGAGTGGCGGACCTTCGTCGCGGAGCAAGTCGTCCCCCGCTTCCCCGACGGCTTCACCGTGCTCGACGCCCTGGGCCAGTACCGCGGCCGCGATGGCAGGATCATCGCGGAGCCGACGAAGGTCCTGCTGATCGTCCACGGGCCGGACGCCCGGCCGCGAGCGTCGGTCCAGGAGCTCCGCGACGTCTACCGCCAGCTCTTCCAGCAAGAGTCGGTGCTCCTGATCGAGAATCCCGCCCACGCCGGTTTCTGACGAGGCCAGACCTTGGCGGCCCAGCAATCCGGCACCCTGCCATCATCAGCCTCGGCCGTCCGGCCCCGGGCCGTCGACGAGAACGGCGCCTTCCGTCCACCCTGGTGGGGCAGGAACGGCCACGTCCAGACGATCTGGGGCCCGCTCTTCCGGAATGACCGCCTCCTGCTCCGCCGGGAGCGGTTGTCGACGCCCGACGGCGACTTCGTCGACCTCGACTGGCTCGACGGTGATGGAGACGCGACCGGAGCGCCGAGACTCCTCGTGCTCCACGGGCTCGAGGGGTCATCGCGATCGCACTACGCGTCGGGGCTCCTCCGGGCGGGGCGGGCGGCGGGCTGGCACGGCGTCGTGTTCAACTTTCGTTCCTGCAGCGGCGAGCCGAACCGCCTCCCGCGCTTCTACCACTCCGGCGAGACGGGCGACCTCGCCTGGGTGATCCAGACGCTCGTCGCGCGCGCGCCCGGCGTCCCGATCGGCGCCGTCGGCGTCTCGCTCGGAGGCAACGTCCTCCTCAAGTGGCTCGGAGAGGTGGGCGGGGCGGCGCCGGCGGAGCTCCGTGGCGCGGTCGGGATCTCGGTCCCCTTCGACGTGGCCGCCTCCGCGCGTGTGCTCGACCGCGGATTCCACCGTCTCGTCTACACCGCCAACTTCCTGAAGACGATGCGCGCGAAGGTGATCGAGAAGGCGCGACGGTATCCGGGCTTCGTCGACGTGGCGGCGACGCGCCGGGCGCGAACCTTCGCCGGGTACGACCGGGTCGTCACGGCGCCGCTGAACGGCTTCCGGGACGAGGTCGACTACTGGACGCGGGCCTCCAGCGGCCCCTACCTCGCGCGGATCCGCCGGCCGACTCTCCTCCTCGGCGCCCACGACGACCCGATCGTGCCCGGGCGGACCCTGCCGGACCCCGGGGACCTCCCGCTGGACGTCCGGACCGAGTTCACCGCGCGCGGCGGCCACGCCGGATTCCTCGAGGGCCGATGGCCCTGGCGGGTGGGGTCGTGGGCGGAGCGGCGCGCCGTGGAGTTCCTGACTTCCCTGCTGCGAGGTTGACGGGAGCTTGCTACGATGGCGCGGGCGCCCGTTCGATCCGCCCCGCGCCGGGAAGCCATGCCCCAAGGAGCCATGCTGATGACGCCTCCCGAGCTCACCTCCCCGCTAGGTCCGCGCGAGGTGGCCAACACGCTCCGGGCCGCGCTCCTCGCCGTGCGCGTGGAGTGCACCGGGCTGCCAGGAGCCGTGCTGCGCTGGCACCCTGCCCCCGGGGAATGGTGCGTCCTCGATGTCCTCGGTCATCTGATCGAGGCGGAGGAGCGCGGCTTCGCGGGCCGCGTCCGGACCCTCCTCGCCGAGATCGATCCCGAGTTCCGGACCTGGGACCCGGACGCCGTCTCGCGGGATCGGCGGGATTGCGAGCGCGATTTTGCCGCGCTCCTGGCCGAGTGGACGCGCCTCCGGGAGGCGAGCACCGCGCTGGTCGAGACACTCCGTCCCGGGGATCTCTCGCGAGCCGGCCGCCACCCCCATGTGGGGCGGCTGTCCATCGCGGATCTTCTGGCCGAATGGGTCCACCACGATCGCAACCACCAGCGGCAGATCCTGGCCAACGTCCAGGCATACGTCTGGCCGCACATGGGAAATGCCCAGCGCTTCTCCCGGCCCGACCCATGACCGGGCGGCCGAGAACGGACGCCGCGGCATCGCTCACGCTGACTGACCAAAGGAGCCCGACCGTGCGCATCGTCATCCCCGAGGGAGCCGAGTTCGTCCAGAAGCCCGAGCACCTCGATCCCCTCCGCCGCCTCGGGGAGCTCGTCGTCTCTCCCGGCCACCCCCGCGACCGGGCCGACTTCATCGAGCGCGTCAAGGACGCCGACGTGGTGGTCCTCGACTACATGCTCATGGACGACGAGGTGCTCGCCCGCTGCCCGCGCCTCAAGTTCGTCGCGTTCCTCGGGATCGGCTACGCGAGCTGCATCGACATCGAGGCCGCCACCCGCCGCGGGATCGTCGTGAGCAACACGCCCGACTACGGGGCGACCTCCGTCGCCGAGCACTGCCTGGGAATGATCCTCGCGCTCACCCGCCACATCGCCACGTCCTACGTGTCCCTCAAGGAGGGCCGCTGGGAGCCCGGCCGGTTCCAGGGCTCCGAGCTCCGGGGCAAGACGCTCGGCCTGGTCGGCCTCGGCCCCATCGGTCAGGAGATGGCCCGGCTCGGAGCGGGGGTCGGCATGAAGCTCGTGGGCTGGACCCGCCACGCGACGCCGGACCGCGCGAAGCACGGGCTCGTCCTCGTTCCCCTGGAGGAGGTCTTCAGCCGCTCGGACGTGGTCTCGATCCACCTCTCGCTCCGGCCGGAGACGGAGCACCTCGTGTCGCGATCCCTCCTCTCGCGGATGCGGCCGGACGCCTACTTCGTGAACACGGCGCGCGCGAAGATCGTCGACAACGCGGCGCTGGCCGACCTTCTCCGCGCCGGACGGATCGCCGGCGCAGCGTTCGACGTTTACGACGAGGAGCCCGTGCCTCCCGGGCCCCACGTCTTCCGCGACCTGCCGAACGCCCTCATCACGCCCCACATCGGCTACAACACCCACGAGGCAAGCCTCAACATGCTGAACATCGCCATCGCGACGATCGCCGCCCATCTCCGGGGCGAGCGGCTCCACGTCGTCAACCCGGACGCGTTCGCGCACCGGAGCGGGCGCTGAGCCCCATCTGTCCGAGTCCCGCGCCGATGCGGGAGCGCCTGGCGCTCCACACCTGGACGCTCGACTCCTCGCCCTTGCCGGACGCACTCCGGGCCGCGCGGGGCGCGGGGTGGCCGGCCGTCGAGCTCCGGCGACTCGACTTCGCGCGCGCCGCCGAGGCCGGTCAGCCAGCCGAGGCGGTGCTGGACCTGGTGCGCGCGAGCGGCCTGGTCGTGGCGTGCGTCGGCGGCCAGCTCGGCTGGATGTTCGCCGATGGCGGGGAACGGGCGCGGCTCCTCGCGGCGATGGCCGAGTCCTGCCGGTGGGCGCGGGCTCTCGGCGCCTCGACCGTCATGAGCCCCGCCGACCTGGGGGCGGGCGACCTCGCCCGGGCGACCGCCGCCGTCCGCGAGGTGGGGGACATCGGCGCCGCCCACGGGGTCCGGATCGCGCTCGAGGCCCCGTCGCAGGCCGCCCAGCTCAACACGATCGAGCGGCTCCGGGAGCTGCTCGCGCGGGCGGGCCATCGATCATGCGGCCTTCTGCTCGACGCGTACCACCTCCACCGTGGCGGAGGCGGTCTCCGCGCCGTGGAGGACCTCGATCCCGGCGAGATCGCCTACGTCCAGTTCAGCGACGTGCCGGCGGCGGGGCTCCAGCCCGGCCAGACCCTCGACCGCCTTCCGCCGGGCCGGGGCGTCGTCCCGTTCCGCGAGTTCTTCCGGCTCATCGCCGACTCGGGCTATGCCGGGTACTGCTCCTACGAGGCGCCCAATCCCGCCGCCTGGGCGCGGGACTCCCTGACCGTCGCCCGCGAGGCGCTCGCCGCGACGC
>JBGQGN010000326.1:0-4012 GCA_041497395.1 Methylomirabilia bacterium | reverse complement strand
GCCCAGGAGCGCCTGCTTCGCCTCGTTCGAGTAGACGACGAACCCCCGCTCGAAATAGGCCGAGCTGCCGGCAACCTGGGTCAGCCGGTGGCCCACGAGGCCGCCGGTGCAGGACTCGGCGAGGGCGACGGTGAAGCCCCGCGCGCGGAGGAGGCGGCCGACGACGGCCTCGAGCGCCTCGTCGTCGACACCGTACCAGGCAGCGCCGAAGGCCCCGCGGAGCGCAGGCTCGAGCGCGCCGAACGCCGCATCGGCCCGGGCGGGCGAGTCCGCGCGGAGCCTGACGCGCGCCCAGCACTCCTCCCCGGTGTCGATCACGTGGCCGCTCACGCCATCCGCCCCGCGAAGCGCCGCCTGGAGCTGGGCCTCGGCGGTGCCCACGTCGAGCCCGACGAGCCGGAGCGTGCGGACCAGGACAACCGGCCCCGCGCCCGCCTGCGCGAGCCGCGGGAGGAGGTGCGTCCGGGCCAGCGCCACGGCGGTCGCCGGGGCGGCGGGCAGCACGAGAACCACGGTACTCCCCATCTCCGCGAGGAGTCCGGGCTCACCGGCCTCGGTCGGGGTAAGGACCGTCGCCCCCTGGGGCACGAGCGCCAGCTGCTCCGCCCGCCCGGGCACGGCCTGCCCGCGCGCCGCGTAGGCGCTCGTGAGGGCCTCGAGGGCGCGGCCGCTCAGGACGAGGCGGCTCCCAAGGCACCGCGCCAGCGCCTGGCGGAGCGTGCCGGCGCCGTCGCCCTCGCCCACCGCCACGACGAAACCCCCCTCGGCCGTGGCCTGGCGAAGCGCGCGCTCGACCGCCTCTTCCTCGACGGGCACGACGCGGCGGGCACGGACCGGGCACCCCGCGCGCTCGAGGACGCGGCCCACCGCCTGCGCCGCGTCAGCCCCCGTCCCCGCGGGATCGGCGGACACGGTCACCAGCTCGGCGGTCAGCACGGGTCAGACGAGATGGCGCAGCTGACCGAGGAGGCTCACATAGACGCCGGCGAGCAGGTCGTCCGCCACCACGCCGAGCCCACCGGGCAGATCCTGCAGCTTGCCGATGCCGAGCGGCTTCACGACGTCGAAGACCCGGAAGGCCAGAAACAGCCCGAGGACCCAGGGCAAGGTGCGCGGGTGCCCGTAGCAAGCGATCAGCATCCCGGCGACCTCGTCGATGACGATTGCCCGGGGATCCTTCGACCCGACGCGGGCCTCCTCCCGGCCGGCCGCCCAGATCCCGATCACCGACACCACCGCGGTCACACCGAGCAGGGCGAGATCGCCGGGCCGGAACCACCAGACGGCGAGGGCGACGGGGAGACTCGTGACGGTGCCGGGAGCGAAGGGCGCGTAGCCGAGCCCTCCGACGGTCGCGATCCAGCGGGCCAGCTGCGAACCGAGGCCCGCCGGCGCGGGCCGCTCAGCGGCGGGCGAGGGTCCCGACAAGATCGTAGCCGTCGGCCTCGAGGATCTCCACGCGGACACGACGGCCGGGGGTGAGGTTCCGATCCCGGAGATACACGACCCCGTCGATCTCCGGCGCCTGGGCGGCCGTCCGGCCCTCCCACGCGAAGGCTGGATCCTCGCTCGGGCCGTCGATCAGCACCTCGTGGACCGAGCCCAGCAGCGCGGCCTGGCGCTCCCAGGCCAGGCGATCCTGGGTCTCCTGGACCAGCCGCGCCCGCTCCTCGGCAACCTCCGCTGGCACCGGGTCCGGCAGCGCGGCCGACGGCGTGCCCTCCTCGGCGGAGTAGACGAAGCTCCCGACGCGATCGAAGCGCGTGTCGTCGAGGAATGCGAGGAGCGTCTCGAAGGCCGCCTCGGTCTCGCCCGGGAACCCGACGAGGACGGTCGTCCGGAGCGTCGCGTCGGGGATCACGTCCCGAAGCGTCCGGACGATCTCCGCCATGCGCCGCTGCGTCACCCCGCGCCGCATGGCGCGCAGCACGCCGTCGTCGGCGTGCTGGATCGGCATGTCCACGTACGGGAGCGCCCGCGCCCGTCCGAGCTTCCGGACGAGCCCGTCCGTCACGTGCGCCGGGTGGAGATAGAGATAGCGGAGCCACGGGACCGCCGTCTCGGAGAGCGCGAGGAGCAGGTCCCCGAAGTCCGATCGCCCCGGGCCGCCGGGCAGGTCCTTCCCCCACGCGAGGGTGTCCTGGGAGACCAGCACTACCTCCTGGACGCCATCCCGCGCGAGCGCCTCCACCTCGGCCACGACGTCGGCGAGCGGGCGGCTCCGGTGACGTCCGCGCATGAGGGGGATCGCGCAGAAGGTGCAGGCCATGTTGCAGCCCTCGGCGATCTTCACGTAGGCGTAGGGGACCTGACCGAGACGCACCCGCGGGGCATCGGCCCGGTACACGTAACCCGGAGGGGCTCCCGCGATCCAGGCATCGCGCGTGTCCAGCCGGCGGACCACGTCCACGATGCGCGGCAGCTCCCCGGTCCCGACGAGCGCGTCGATCTCCGGCATCTCGGACAGGAGCTCGGCGCCGTAACGCTGGGGCAGACAGCCGGTGACGACCAGGCGCCGGCCCGGGACCCGGGCCTTCCACGCCGCCAGCTCGAGGATCGTCTCGATCGACTCCTGCTTGGCCCGGTCGATGAACGCACAGGTGTTCACGACGACGCAGTCGGCGGCCTCGGCCTCGGCCACAGGGGACACCCCGTCCCTGGCGAGCAGCCCGAGCATCAGCTCGCCGTCGACCTGGTTCTTGGGGCAGCCGAGGCTCACGAGGTGGACGTTCATGGCCGGAATCGAGTATAGCATCGGGCCCCGCGCGCCCGGCCGCGCGGGCCCGCGATCACGTCGCGCGAGCGCGCCGCGGGATCCCGGGGTGCGTCAGTCCGGGCGCTCGGCCACGCAGACGGTCAGGTACCCGTGGCGGCGGACGGCGGGGAACCGCTGGTACAGCCAGGCGAAGGCCCGCACGGGACCGGAAGTGAGACCCGCGAGGCCGGAACGGCGGGTGTGGAGCCACAGGTCCAGCATCCGGAGCCATCCGGGAATGAAGAGGATGCCCGTCCGCGCGGTGACCCGGAAGCCGGCCGACTCCAGCAGGCGCTGGAGGCCGCCCGGCGTGAACGACTTCTCCATCCCGTAGCCGTACAGTCCCACGAGGTTCAGCACATGGACCAGAAGCGGCCTGAGGAACGGATCAAGCTTGTTGGGCACGCCGACGATCGCCGTGCCGCCCGGCTTCAGGACCCGGAAGATCTCCCGGACCGCCTGGGCATATTCCTCGAAGTGCTCGATCGTTCCCATCGAGTAGACCGCGTCAACCGCGCCGCCCCGGAACGGGATCGCCCGCACGTCGCCGACCACGAAGCCCGGGCGATGAGCGCGCAGCACCTTGCCCGCTTCCCGCACGACGTCGATCGACACGTCGACACCCATCGGACGTGCGCCCTGGTCGGCCGCCCACCGCAGGATCTCGGTGTTCTTCGCCTCGTCCCACAGGTCGGTCTTGAAGACGACGAGGTCTCGAAGCTTCGGGAGGTATGTCTCGAAGAGCCAGCGCTCGCAGTCGAAGTAGTAGGCGGTGGACACCGCCCCCTTGAGCGATGGGAAGTTCGCCCCGACGTCATCCCAGAAGGACGGCGGGGCCTCCGCGGTCGGCGGCATGACGCATACCATGCCACAGGCGGCGAGGCGTCGCGAGCCCCCTTTGCGGCGCCTAGAAGGAGCGGCGCCTAGTTTAGAGCAGCGCGCGAAACTCGTCTTCGCTGAGTCCCGCATCTCGCACGATGCCACCCATTGTGAAGGCGTTCACGGGATTGTGCCTTGGAATGGTGACGATCCGGACGGCGTCGCTCATCACGATGTGCTTCCCCTGCCGGACGATTCGGAAGCCTGCCTTCTCCAGAGCTCGCACTGCGTCCTGATGGTTGACTCAGGGCATTCTCGGCACGTTCTACGAGGCGACCTCGACCTCGCGGACCACGGCCCCCTCCAGAAGCTCGTCGCGCGCGGCGAGATACTCCTGAATGGCATCCTGAATATTCCGGATTGCCTCTTCCTCCGTGG
>JBGQGN010000325.1:0-4024 GCA_041497395.1 Methylomirabilia bacterium | reverse complement strand
GGTAGAGCTGCACGGCGTTGTCGTGGAAGAGGCGACGCCGGTCCGCGAGGGGAAAGTCGCGCACGATCGCCTTGAAGCCTGCGTAGATCGTGTCGAAGGTCGCGACGAGGCTGTCCACGGGGAAGTTCGATGCGAACATCGCGCGGTCGACGCCGAAGAGATCGATGGTTCGCAACACCACCTCGCGGTTCGACTCCGCGGTCCAGGGCCGCCCGGTCACGCCGACCCCGGAGATCTTGACGGCGACGTTCGGCTTGGCGGCGAGCGTCGCCATCGCGTCGCGCCAGCCGCGCAGGCCCTCCGGGCTCCGGTCGGCCGGCAGCCCCGTGTGATTCAGGATGATCAGGGTGTCGGGAAACGCGCGGGCCAGCGCTGCTGCCTCACGGAGGTGCCACCAGGGAGTCTGGAGATCGAACGACAGGCCGTGATGCGCGAGTCGCGCGTACCCCGCGCGCCAGCGGGGGTCGCCCATCGAGCCCGGGGCGTCCGGGACCACGGCGTCCGGCGACAGGGCCGCGCTGGGCTTATGACGGATGCCGCGGACGAGCGGGCAAGCCGCCTGACGGGCCAGCACGTCCTCCACGTCATCGCGATCGAGGTGCGCCTGGGCGACCACGACGCTCGGCAGTCCTTCCCGGGCCGCGAGGGCCTGGACCCAGCGCGTCTCGCCAAGGGGGTCCGCCGGGTCCCACTCGGTCTCCACGTAGACTGTGGCGACGACCCGGTGGTCTCGCGCGTCGGCCCGGTAGTCGGAGGGCAGGTAGTCGCGCCGCAGCGGCCGCGTGTCGCCGTAGCGGAACGGCGGCGGCGGCTCGTCCCGGAGCCAGGGGTGCTTGCCGAGCGACACGTCCCAGAAGTGCTGGTGAGCGTCGACGATGGGCAGGTCGTCCAAGTCGGTCAACACGTTCCAGGCACCTCGCACGGCATGACGTCTAAGTGACTGTGATGGCTCATCTTATGACTCGACTTATCAAGTCGCAAGAATCGTCAGGTCGGCTCGGTCTTGGAGCGGAACTTGACCCGATCAGGTGGCCCGGAGGCCTTCGAGACCCTTCCAGTCGAACTCGACCCCGTGGCCCGGGCGGTCGGGGGCGATCGCCTCGCCGTCGCGGATCTCGAGGGGATGCGCGATGAACCGCTCGAGCCCGAAGCCGTGGACCTCGAGGTACGAGGCGTTCGGCACCGCGGCCAGGAGGTGGACGTGGAGGTCGTGAACGCCGTGCGACGTCACCGGCAGGTTGTGGGCCTCGGCGACGTGCGCGACCTTGAGCCAGGCCGTGACGCCGCCCACGTTCGAGACGTCGGGCTCGGGGAACGCGACGCCGCCGGCGTCGATCAGGCGCTTGAACTCGTGGATCGTGCGGAGGTTCTCGCCCGCGGCGACGGGGAGCCCGCCGTCGCGCAGGATCCGGACGTGCCCGGGAACGTCGTCCGGGATCGTCGGCTCCTCCAGCCAGAAGACGTCGTGCGTGCCGAGCGCGCGGGCGGCGCGGATCGCCTCGTCCGCCGTCCAGCGCATGTTCGCGTCGACCATGAGAGGCACGTCGGGACCCAGATGTTCCCGCATTGCGCCGACGCGCTCGACGTCCTCGCGGAGGCGAGAGCGGCCTACCTTCATCTTGATCGCGCGGAACCCTCGGCCGAGCTTCTCCTCGGTCTGGCGGAGGAGCCGATCCAGCGGGAACTGGAGGTCGATCCCGCCGGCATAGGCCTTGACTCGCGGATGGTGGCCCCCGAGGAGCTTCCAGAGGGGGAGCCCGCGGCGGCGCGCGCGAAGATCCCAGAGCGCGATGTCGACCGCCGAGATCGCGAAAGCCGCGAGGCCGCCGCGCCCCACGTAGTGGCAGCCCCACCACATCCGCTGCCAGAGGGCCTCGATCCGCTCGGCGTCCTGGGTGAGAAGGAGCGGCACGAGGTCACCGAGAAGCGCCCGGATGGCCGCGGCCCCGGCGCCGACCGTGTAGGTGTAGCCGAGGCCCTCTCCGCCGTCGGCCGTGCGGACGCGCGCTGTCACCAGGTCGAAGTGCGCGATCTCTCCGTGCGTCGAGTCGGAGAGCACGAGCGGAAGCGGGACGCGGTAGTGACCCACCTCGACGGCCGCGATGGTCATCTGATCTCCGGCCGCGCGGTCCGGCCCGTCAGCGCGCGGCCAGACGGCGGTAGATGCCGGGCGAGCCGGGGGCATGGGCCCAGAGGCGCTCGATCCGTCGCCGCCAGACCGACTGGGCGCGCGCGCGGTCCCAGGCCGGCTGCCGGCTCACCTCGGGGTGGGCGAACTCGTAAACGGTGAGGTAGCGGGGCCCGGTCCCGCGGTGCAGATAGCGGCGCGCCGAGTAGACCCCGTTCACCGTCATGTTGCCGATCAGGTACTCGGTGTTGTACCACTCGTTGAACTCGTCCTCGTGCGCGGGGGGGATGTCGATTCGCCCGATCTGAAGCGCCGGCGGCAGCCCATGAGCGGCCGCCCGCTCGTCGATCCCGGGCGGGAAGATCTGGCCGTAGACGCCGGCGGGACCGACGGAGCCCGGGCGCGACCCGCCCGGCTCGGCGGGCGCGCCGCCAGGGAAGATCGCCGCGCCGAGGCGCTCGAGCGCGCGAAGCGTCGCCGACATGAGGCCTCCGCTGGCGGCCACCACCGTCGCGTCGTCGCTCAGGAGCTCGTGGATCTCCAGGAAGGCCGGCGCGCCCGAGATGCCGGCGTAGCGGCCGACGGCCAGCACCCCCGCCGCGGGGTCGGTGGGCGCGAGCGGCTCGCTCGTCGCCCAGGCCTCGAGATCGGCGCGGCGGGCTGCCGGCACCTCGGCCCAGAGGATCGCGAGCGCCCGGCCCTTCCGGAGCTCTGTCGTCACGGGCGAACCCCTCTCACGGTCGCCGTCACGGGGCGACGGTCTCGGCGACGATCCGCAGCGCCGTCTCCACGCCGCGAAGCATGAGCGGGAGGTCCATGCTCGGCTGATCGATTCCGCTCGCGGTGACCATGGCGGGAAGGAGCGGGAGGTGGATGAAGCCCGCCCGGGCGATCAGCTCGCGCATCGCGATCTCGTGGAGCGTTGCGTAGAGGGTCTGATTGCAGAGAAAGGTGCCGGCGGTGTTCGAGATGTAGGCGGGGATGCCCTCCGCCGTGAGGGCGGCAAGGATCTCGGGCAAGGGGAGCGTGGCGAAGTACGCGGCGGGCCCCTCGGGGACGCAGGGCTCACCCTCGGCCCGGTATCCAGCGTTGTCGGCGATGCGGTAGTCCATCACGTTGAGAGCGGCCCGCTCGAGGCCCAGCCGTGCCCGGCCCTCGGCCAGGCCCAGGTGCACGACGGCCACGGGCGCCATCTCCCCGAGGAGGATGGACACGTGGCGCGAGGCCTCGAGGTGATGGACCGGCAGGACCGCGCCCGCGACGGCGCAGTTTCCGATCCGCCGGCCATCCAGGATCTTCGCCAGCTCCTGCGATGGATTGACCGTGTGGGACCCGAACGGCTCGTACCCGGTGACGAGGATCACCGGCTCCGCGACGAGCCGCACGGACTCGGTCGGGACCGGCTCGGTCCGGGTGACCGGCGCCTCTGTCTCGGCGATGGCGCGCTCGATGGTCTCTCGGAAATCGGCGGGGGCGCGAGCCACGTCGAACACTATAGCCGACGTGGCATGGCGTACACTACACGCTCGATGGTGGGGACGAAGTTCGACCACATCGCCATCGGGATGCACCGGATGGCGGACGCCACCGATGTTCTGGTCGGCCGGCTCGGCGGCCGCCCGGACTCCGGTGGCCCGGGCGGCGGGTTCCGTTGGGCCGCCTGGCGCTTCGAGGGCGGCGGCTCCATCGAGGTGATCGAGCCGGCGGGTGTCGACGGCTTCCTCCACCGGTTCCTCGCGGCGCGCGGACCGGGGCTCCATCACGTGACCTTCAAGGTGCCGAGTCTCGCCGAGGCCGCCGCCCGCGCCGAGGCCCAGGGCTACCGGCTGGTCGGGCGCGACGAGTCGGACCCCGACTGGCTGGTGGCGTATTTCCATCCCAAGGAGGCCCTTGGCG
>JBGQGN010000324.1:0-4048 GCA_041497395.1 Methylomirabilia bacterium | reverse complement strand
CCTGGCCGGGATCGCGGTCGGTTGGACCGTCGCGCCGGTACTGGATGCGCAGCAGACCGGAATCAGGCGGACTCTGGTGATGCGAGGTGGAGCCGACGACGGGACCCCGGCCTCGCGGCTCCCGCGGCGGCCGGTCATTGTGAGGGAATCGGAGGATCCATGGCCGAGATCGTTGCCGCCGCGCTGACGTCCCACGCGCCGCTCGTCACCGGAAAGCCCGAGATCGGAAAGCCCGCGCAGCGGGACCGTCTGTACGCGGGTTTCCACGAGGTCCGCCGGCGGCTCGCCGCCGCCCGCCCCGACCTGATCATGATGTTTGTGAACGACCACATCCAGAACTTCCCGTACAGCAACATGCCCGCCTTCTGCGTCGGCCTGGCGGGCAGCTACGACGCGCCCAGCCCGGGCGGCGCCCGACTGATGCGGCTCCCGCCGCGCAAGGTGCCGGGGGCCCCGGAATGGGGCATGGCGCTTCTCGAGGGAGGACTCGCCGCCGGCTTCGACTTCGCCTACTCCTACGAGATCGAGAGCTGGGACGAGCTGTCGGTCCCCCTGCACTTCCTGCTGCCGGAGGCCGACATTCCCGTCGCGCCGCTCTACACCAACTGCGCGGCGCCACCGCTCCCGACTCCGCGGCGCTGCCACGATGTGGGCGCATTCGTCGGGAGCTTCATCCGGTCCCGGCCGGCGGGGGAGCGCATCGCCGTGGTGGCCACCGGCGGCTTGTCGCACTGGGTCGGGACGCCCGAGACCGGTCGGATCAACCCGGAGTGGGACCAGTGGGTGCTGGATCACGTCGCGCGCGCCGACGTCGACGCGCTCGCCCGCCTCACGGCGGTCGAGATCGAGCGTGACGGCGGGAACGGAGGCCAGGAGATCCGGAACTGGATCGCGCTGCTCGGGGCCGTGCCGGGCTGGAAGGGCGAGGTCCTCGCCTACGAGCCGGTGCCGGAATGGATCACGGGCTGTGCGACCGTGTGGGTGCAGCGATGAACACCAAGACGTCCTACGGTCTCAACAAGCTCTTGACCGCCCTGGCGCGTCAGCACGCGACCCGGGAGCGCGTGACCGACGAGGATCTCGCCGGCCACGAGCTGAGCGCGGACGAGCGGGCGGCGCTCCAGGCGGGGGACATCACGGGCCTCTACCACCTCGGCGCCAATCCGTATCTGATCCGCCGCGTCTTCCGCCCCCGCTTCAAGGTCTGACGGGCGCCCGGCGGTCCCTGGCGCGCGGTGGGGGCGTCATGCGGAGACGGCGATGCCTCAATGACGCTGGAGCGTCTCAGCACCGGGATCACGTGGGCTCGTGGACAAGCTGGTCCGCTCCACGTTATACTTCTCAGCTGCAGCGTATAACGCCTGGGAGGTGCGACATGGCCGTGACGGTCTCCGAGAAAGGGTGGGTGGTCATCCCGGCCGAGCTGCGGAGGAAGTACAACCTGCACCCAGGGGCAGAGGTCTCGGTGGTCGACTACGGAGGCGTTCTCGCCCTCGTGCCTACACTCGCCAAGCCGGTCCGGCAGGCCGCGGGCATGCTGAAGGGCTCGAAGTCCCTCACCCGCGCCTTGCTCGCGGAGCATCGACGCGAGCGTGCTCGTGGTCGATAGCCCCTCGGGGTACGTTCTCGACAGCTTCGCGCTGCTCGCGTACCTCGAAGGGGAAGCGGGCACGCCCAAGGTGCGAGCAGTTCTCGAGGGTGCCGCGGCCGGCCGACACCCTGTCTACCTGTCGCTCATCAACCTTGGCGAGGTCCTGTACGTCATCGAGCGGGAGCGGGGCCTCCGCGAGGCGCAGCAGACCCTCGCTGCGGTGGATCAGCTCCCCCTGGAGGTGCTGCCGGTGACGCGCGCGACGGTGCTCGCGGCAGCGCACGTGAAAGCGCGATTCCCCCTCTCCTATGCCGATGCGTTCGCGGTGGTTTCGGCGCAGGACCGTGCCGCGACCGTCATGACTGGGGACCCGGAGTTCGAGCCAGTCGCCGAGGCTGGCCTCATCGCCATCGATTGGCTGTCTCGCCGCTGATGGTCACGGGGATCGCCGGGCATGCGAGCCGACGGACCGCTGAGCCGAGAGGGTAGGCCGGTCAAAGCAGTCCGGTCAGGGCATCCTTGACCGGTTTCCGCCGGCCGGGCTAGTCTGACCGTCATCCGGTGATGCCTGGGTGCGGCCCGGTCGCGGCCACGGCGCCCTCGGCCACGACAGCCCGATCGTCGAGCACTGAGGAGTAGCCCATGGACGCACCCACTGCCGCGACGACCGCCTCGACCCACGACGCCCAGGCCTTCTACAAGGAGCTCGAGCGCAACCACCTGGTGGCGCTGTGGAACGTCAACAAGAGCCTCCTGCCGAAGGAGCCGAGGAGCCGCTGCGTCCCGCACCTCTGGCGGTGGGAGACGATGCTGCCGCTGGTCCGGCAGGGGGCGGAGGTGGCGCCGCTCAGCCGGGCGGCCGAGCGCCGCGTCCTCGGCTTCATCAACCCCGGCCTGCCGGACCGGTTCGGCGCGACCCATACCCTCTGGGCGGGCTTCCAGTACGTGCTGCCCGGCGAGGTGGCGCCCGCGCACCGGCACTCGCCGGCGGCCATCCGGTTCGTCATCGAGGGCCAGGGCGCCTTCACCACGGTGGACGGTGACAAGTGCGTGATGGGGCGGGGCGACCTCGTGCTGACGCCGCCGTGGACCTGGCACGACCACGGCAACGACAGCGACCGGCCCATGCTCTGGCTCGACGGTCTCGACCTCCCGATGGTCGGCGAGATGGAGGCGCAGTTCTACGAGCCCTTCGCCGAGGAGGCGCAGGCGATCGGGAAGCCGGTGGGGGACTCCGAGCGCCGGTATGGGATCGGCCAGCTCCGGCCGACGTGGGAGACGTGGACGGCGGCGCACTCGCCGCTCCTCAACTACAAGTGGGACCGGACGGAAGAGGCCCTGCGCCGCCTTGCGTCCGTCGCGGGCGGCGCCAGCGCATTCGACGACGTGGCCATGGAGTACAGCAACCCCAACACCGGCGGACCGCTGATGCCGACCATTGCCTGCTGGATCCAGCTCCTCCGTCCGGGCATTCGAACCAGGGCCCACCGGGAGACAGGCAGCGCCGTCTACCTCGTGTTCGAGGGCCAGGGCCAGAGCGTCATCGATGGGCAGCGCTTCGACTGGCGGAAGGGCGATCTCTTCGTCGTCCCGACCTGGGCCTGGCACGAGCACGCGAGCGCCGAGGGGGAGGCGATCCTCTTCTCGGTGAAGGACACGCCGATCCTGCGGGCCCTCGGCCTCCATCGCGAGCAGGCCTACCGGGAGCACGACGGCCACCAGCCGGTCGCGCGCGTCTTCGAGGGGTAGCGGCGGTGCGGCTCGTAGTCTTCGGCGACAGCCGGCTCGGGCTCCTGCGGGACGGCGTGATCGTCGACGTCAGTGATCTCGTCGGGGCCGGCGGCACGGACTGGCCCCCGGTCTTTCTCTTGCGCGCGATCGCCGACTTCGATCGGCTGCGCCCGCGGTTCCTCGACGCGCTCGAGCAGCGTCCGGGCATCCCGCTCGATCGCGTGCGGCTCCGGGCGCCGGCCGTGTTTCCCAGCAAGGTCATCGCCGCTCCGGTCAACTACCGGCTCCACATCGAGGAGATGCGCCCCCTGATCAAGGGCGAGCTGCACGCGATCGAGCGCTACGGGGTCTTCCTGAAGGCCCCCTCGTCCATCGTGGGTCCCGAGGCGACGATCGAGCTGCCGTTCCCGGATCGGCGCACGGACCACGAGGTGGAGCTGGGCGTCGTGATCGGGCGAACGGCGCGGAACGTGGCCATGGCCGACGCGATGGCCCACGTGTTCGGCTACACCGGGGTGATGGACGTCACCGTGCGGGGGGACGAGGACCGCTCGACCCGGAAGTCCTTCGACACCTTCACGCCGGTCGGGCCGGTGCTGGTGACGGCCGACGAGATTCCCGACCCGCACGCGCTCGAGCTCCAGCTCTGGGTCAACGGAGAGCGCCGCCAGCACGGCAACACCCGGGACATGATCTGGAACGTGCCGAAGCTCATCGAGTACGCCT
>JBGQGN010000323.1:0-4078 GCA_041497395.1 Methylomirabilia bacterium | reverse complement strand
GGTAGAAGCCCATCGGCTGGTTGTTGAGGAGCGCCGCGTAGAACTCGGCCGGATGGTGGACCTTGAGGTAGGCGCTCGCGTAAGCGAGGAGCGCGAAGCTCGCCGCGTGGCTCTCAGGAAATCCGTATTCCGCGAACGCGGTGATCGCCCGCACGATCTCCTCGGCGGCAGGGCCGGCGATCCCGTTCCGGGCGATCCCGGCGCGAAGCTTCGCCTCGATCGCCTGCATCCGCGCCCGCGAGCGCCGGAAGCCGAAGGCCCGGCGGAGCTCCTCGGCCTCGCCGCCGGTGAGCCCCGCGGCGACCATCCCCATCCGGAGGAGCTGCTCCTGGAAGAGCGGCACGCCGAGCGTCCGGCGGAGAATGGGCTCGAGCGAGGGATGGGGATAGACCACCGGCTGGCGCCCCGCCCGCCGCGCGAGGTACGGGTGGACCATCTGGCCGATGATCGGCCCAGGGCGGATGATCGCGACCTGGACGACCAGGTCGTAGAAGCGCCGGGGCCGAAGACGCGGGAGCGTCGCCATCTGCGCCCGGCTCTCCACCTGGAAGAGCCCGACCGTGTCGGCCGCCTGGAGGAGCTGATACACCGCCGGGTCGTCGGGCGGGAGATGCGCGAGGTCGACCGCGCGGCCGGCCGCCCGGCAGAGCGCGATCGCCTCCTCGAGGGCGGCCATCATCCCGAGGCCGAGGAGATCGACCTTGATGATCCCGAGATCGGCGCAGTCGTCCTTGTCCCACTGGACGACGACCCGGCCCGGCATCGTCGCCGGCTCGAGCGGCACCATCTCGTCGAGCCGGCCCGCCGAGAGCACCATGCCGCCCGAGTGCTGGCCGAGGTGGCGCGGGAGCCCGACGATGGCGTGCCAGAGCGCGGCGAAGCGCCGGATCCGCGCATCCGCGAGGTCGGCGCCGACCCGCCGGAGGTGACGGGCGGGCGTCTCCTCATCCGGATCCTGGTAGCCCCAGCCGGGGACGTCCTTGGCGAGCCGGTCGAGGAAGTCCGGCGGGAGGCCAAGGGCCTTCCCGACCTCGCGGACCGCGCGCCGCGGCTGGTAGGTGATGACGTTCGCGGTCATCGCGGCGCTCGTCCCGCCGTAGCGCCCGTAGACGTACTGGATGATCGCCTCGCGGCGCGCCCCCGACGGGAGGTCGAGGTCGATGTCGGGCCACTCGCCCCGCTCCTCCGAGAGGAAGCGCTCGAAGAGGAGATCCATCCCGACCGGGTCGACGGCCGTGATCCCGAGGCTGTAGCAGACCGCGCTGTTCGCCGCCGAGCCCCGGCCCTGGACGAGGATCCCCCGCGCGCGGGCTTCCCGCACGATGTCCCAGACGATCAGGAAGTAGCCGGCGAGGTCGAGCTTCTCGATGAGCAGGAGCTCGCGGGCCAGCTGCTGGCGCACGCGCGCCGACACGGGGCGGTATCGCCCACGCGCGCCGGCCTCGACGAGCTCCTGAAGATAGGCGATCTGGGGCCGATCGTCGGGAACCGGGTAGTCGGGGAAGCGATAGCCCAGATCCTGGAGCGTGAAGCCGCAGCGCGCGGCGATCTCACCCGTGGCCGCGACGGCCTGCGGCAGATCGGCAAAGCGCCGGGCCATCTCGGCTGGCGTCCGGAGGCGCTGCTCGGCGTTCGGCGACAGGCGCCGGCCGAGGGCGTCCAGCGGAGCCCGGAGCCGGATGGCCGTCAGGACGTCGAGGATCGGGCGCTCGCCGGGCGCCGCGTGACGCACGCCGCCGGTGGCGACGAGGGGCAGCCCGGCCTCACGCGCGAGGGCCGCGGCGCGGCGGGTCACGAGCTCGCTCTCGCGCGTGCCGTGCCGCTGGAGCTCCACGTAGACCCGGTCCCGGCCGAAGCTCCGGACGAGCCGCTCGAGCGTCGCCCGGGCCGCCGCCCGGCGTCCCGCCAGGAGATCCGGGGTCAGCGGGCCGTCCGCGCCGCCGGTCAGGCACAGGAGCCCCGCGCCCACGCCGTCGAGGTCGTCGAGCGTCGCGCGCGCCTGGCCTTTCGGCGCGCGCGCCTTCACCCGCGTGAGAAGGCGGCAGAGCGCCCGGTACCCCGCGCGGGACTCGACGAGGAGGCCCAGGCGCGGGCCGTCGGCGAGCGTCAGGGCGGCGCCGACGAGCGGGCGCACCCCCGCCGCCCGCGCCGCCTTGTGGAAGCGCGGGGCGCCGTAGACGCCATCCACGTCGAGCAGCCCGAGCGCGGGGACCTCGAGCCGCGCCGCCTCGTCCACGAGGCGCTCGGGCGTGGACGCCGCCTCGAGGAAGCTGAAGGCGCTCCGGGCGGAGAGCTCGACGTACGGCGACGGGGGCATGCGCGGGGCGGACCCCGAGCCGATTATTTGACGCGATGACCCGACGGGCGGCCCGGGCCCGCGGGCGGTTCCGGCCGGAAGCCGATCCGGCGCTTGGGCCCTCCCGGTGGCGGCGCCATGAGCGCCCGGATGGCGTCGAACACATCCTTGAACTGGGCGTCGTACTTGCGCTCGAGCGCGTCAACCTTCCGGCGCAGCTCGGCCACGGACCCGGTCATGGTCCGGAGCCGGACGAAGGTCCGCATGATCTCGATGTTGACCAGGATCGCGCGACGGCTCCGGAGCACGCTGGACAGCATCGCCACCCCCTGCTCCGTGAACACGTAGGGCAGGTAACGGCGCCCGCCCCAGCGACTTGAGGTGCCAGACTGGGACCTCGAGATTGAGGTGCCATTCTGACGCCTCAAGTCTTCGGCCTCCTCCTTCGTCAGCTGGAACATGAAGTCCTGAGGAAATCGCTCTTCGTTCCGCTTCACGGCTCGGTTGAGGGCCTTGGTCGGCACTCCGTAGAGCCGCGCCAGATCTACGTCCAGCATGACGTTCTGGCCACGCACGGTGAGGATGACAAGGTTGACGCGATCCGGCGGGACGAGCGTGGTCATGGCGAGCCTCTCGATCGGCCTCGTTAGAGATCGCACGGTTCTCAGTCGTAGACCGCGTCGACGGTCCACGCGTCCGTCGCGCAATCGCGCGCGAGCCGGCACGCGACGCCGCCCGGGAGGGCGACGTCCCACTCCTCGCGCGCCCACGCCGTCTCGGCCCACCACTCCCCCGCGGTCTGCCAGGGGCCCGCGACGGCGACGACGGCGCCCCGGAATCCCTCGGCCTCGACGCGAGCCGGCCGGCCCGCGCGGCACTCCACCCGGGCTGGCCGCGGGGGCACGAGCCGGCATCGGACGAGCGCCGCCCCAGTGACCCAGGAGGGCGGACCGGACCCCGGGGGGCGCGCGGACGGAATGCCGCGCCCGATCCCGGGCGGCTCGGCCTCCCCGCCGGGGAACGGCGCCACGAGAATCGCGTCGGGCCGATGGGTGTCGGGCGCGACCGGCACGCCCACCCGGTCCGCCCCGACGAGGGCGGCGAGCCGGCCGAGGATCTCGCCGAGCTCACGCGGGCTCGGCCGGGGCGGCGCGAAGAGATCTGCCTGGAGCGCGGCGAGCGGCACGGGCTCGGCCTCCACGGAGACGGCGACGACCGGCGCCGGGAGCCTGAGCGCCTCCAGCTCGGTCCGGAGGAGGCGGCCGAGCGTCCGCCCGTCGCGGAGCGGCGCGGCGACGCCGAGGTGGTGCTCGTGCACGCCGCCGTCTGCGAGACGAAGCGTCAAGTGAAGCGCGGCCGCGCCGGCCTCGCGGAGGGCGAGGCGCGCCACGAGCTGCGCGAGGAGCCGGTCGAGGACGAAGGCGAGCGCGGGGAGCGACGGCACCTCCCAGTCGAGCGTGACGGCCTCTCGGCACGGCTCGGGCACGAGGTGCGGGACGAACGGTCCGGCGTCCGTGCCGCGGGCGAGCGCCTGGAGCCGGACGGCGGCCAGACCGAGGCGCGCGAGGAGCGCCGCCGTCGGCAGCGCCGCGAGCGCCCCGAGCGTCCCGATCCCCCAACGCTCGAGCGCGAGCCCGAGGTCCGGCTCGGGATCGAGGAGCCCGAGGGAGCGCGGGGCGAGGAACACCTCTTCCGCCCCCGGCGGCACCACGAGGAGCCCTGCGCCCACCCGCGCCGCGAGCCGCGAGAGAGTCCGCGTCGCCCCGATGCCGACACGGATCG
>JBGQGN010000322.1:0-4147 GCA_041497395.1 Methylomirabilia bacterium | reverse complement strand
TCGCGATCCTCGCCGACCTCGCGGCGCGCCTCGGCGTCGCCCCGCGCTTCACCGAGGGCCGGGACGAGATGGCGTGGCTGCGGCATCTTTACGACGGCTGGCGCGCCCGGGTCACGGACGACGGCGGCTCGGTGCCGCCGTTCGACGACTTCTGGGCGGCCGGCTTCCTCGATGTGCCGGGCGTGGACGATGACCTGGTGCTGTTCAAGCAGTTCCGCGCCGACCCGGAGGGCGCGCCCCTCGGCACGCCGAGCGGCCGCATCGAGATCTTCTCGGCGACCATCGACGGGTTCGGCTACGCGGACTGCCCGGGACATCCGACCTGGCTCGAGCCCACGGAGTGGCTCGGGGCGCCGCTGGCCCGGCGCTACCCCCTCCACCTCGTGGCGAACAATCCGACGGCGCGCCTGCACAGCCAGCTCGACGTCGGCGCCGTCAGCCAGGCCACCAAGGTGCGGGGGCGCGAGCCCATCCGCATCCACCCCGCCGACGCCGCCGCGCGCGGGGTCCGCGACGGCGACGTGGTGCGCGTGTGGAACGACCGCGGGAGCTGTCTCGCCGGGGCCGTCGTGAGCGACACCGTGCGCCCGCGCGTCGTCCAGCTCTCCACCGGCGCCTGGTACGACCCGCTTGATCCGGCCGACCCCGACGCGATGTGCGTACACGGCAACCCGAACGTGCTCACCTTCGACCGTGGCACGTCGAGACTTGCCCAGGCCTGCTCGGGCCAGCACGCGCTCGTGGAGGTCGAGCGGTGGACGGGTGCCCTGCCGCCGATCCGCGCGTACGATCCGCCGCCGATGGAGCGCCGGCCCGATCGCTGACCCTCCGATCGAGGAGCCGCGTTCCGCCGGGGGGGCGTTCCAGGCCAAAATCGTGCTGTGCTGTTTCAAGCGGGACCTGAAGACGCAGAGCGTCGCGGCGATCGATACCCTGGAGCCTTTTCACACGGCGGAGTTGAAGCGCCCGGGCTGAGCCGGCCTCACTCCCACGGATTCAGGCAGCGGGCGCCGCAACGTTCGAGATCCAAAACGTTGCGCGTCACGACGACCAAGCCATGCGCGAGCGCGGTGGCGGCGATCAGCGCGTCGATCACCGAGGCACCGCGTTCCGCGGGCCGCACTTTTTGGGCCTCCCGGCCTGCGGGCGCTATAGTGGCTGGCGATGAGGCTTCGGCGATCGCTCGCGCTCCTCGTCGTCGGTACGCTCGCCCCGCTCCTCGTGTTCTCGGCCGTCGTCGTCTATCAGTACGATCGCGAGCAGAAGGCCGCCGCCGAGCAGGCGCTCCTGAACGCCGCGCGGGGGCTGGTCGTCGCCCTCGACCGCCACGTCGACGCGACGATCACCGCGCTCCGGGTGCTGGGCACTTCGGAGCACCTCGACACCGGCGACTGGCGCGCGTTTCATCGGCAGTGCCTTCGGGCGCTCGAGGCCCGGGAAGAATGGCGCACGATCAGCGTCTTCGACCTCACCGGTCGACGACTCCTGATCACCGCCGAACCCTTCGGGTCCGCGCTCCCCGGGCCGCCGCCGGTCATGGCGGAGCCGTTCCGGCGCCTGATCGAGACCCGGACGCCCAATGTGTCGGACCTGTTCCAGTCCCCGGTGACGGGCCGCCATGGCGTGAGCGTCGGTGTCCCCATCCTCCGCGGGGGCGAGGTCCGCTGGGTCATCTCGGCCGGGATGACCCCGGATGCGATCGGCAAGCTCGTGGCGGGTCAGCGGGTCCTCTCCGACGGGACGGCCACCATCCTCGACCGCACCTACCGCATCGTGGGCGGGTCGGGCGGTCGGCCGCTCATCGGCGAATCCGGCGCGCCACGACTCACCGAGCTGGCGCGAGGCTCGGGCGAGGGGACATTCCGTGGCTCCACCCCCCAGGGGATCCCGGCCCTGACGGCGTTCAGCCGCTCCACCGTGTTCGGCTGGACCGCGTCGATCGCGGTCCCGGTCGCGGGGGGCGTCGTCCAGCAGCCGGTCCGGGCGATCGTCGGCGTCGGCGTGTTCCTCCTGCTCATCGGTCTCAGCGTCTCCGTGTGGGCGGCCCGCCGGATCAGCCGTCCCATCGAAGCGCTCGCCCTCGCCGCCAGGACGATGGGTCGCGGAGAGACCGTGCCGCGGGTGGCGTCCGGCGTGACCGAGGTCGCGGCGCTGTCGGCGGCGCTGGCGGGAGCGAGCCAGGAGTGGGCGCGCGCCGTGGCCGAGCGCGCCCGATACGCCGAGCGGCTCGACATCCTGCACGAGATCGACCGCCTGATCATCGCCGGCGAAGAGCCTGTGACGATCGCCGAGGCCGTGCTGCGGCGGCTGCGGGACCTGCTCGATGTGCCGTGGGCCATCGTGAACCTCTTCGATCTGGAAAAGGGCGAGGTCGAGTGGCTCGCGGCCGTCGGGCGTCGCCACGTTCATCTCGGACCCGGCGTGCGCTATCCGCTGACCCTGGCGGGCGACGTGGACGCGCTGCGACGGGGCGAACCCCAGGTGATCGACGTGCCCTCGTTGCCGCCCAGCCCCGAGGCCGATGCGCTGCTCGCCTCCGACGTCCACGTGTACATGGTCGTGCCCATGATCGCGCGCGGCGAGCTCATCGGCTCGGTCAGCTTCGGCGGACCGACGGGAGAGTTTCCCTCCGAGCTGGTCGCCATCGCGCAGGAGGCGGCGACGCAGCTCGCCATCGCGATCGTGCAGGCGCGGCTCCACGAGCGCGTGAGGCGCCATGCCGGCGAGCTCGAGGATCAGGTCCGGGCGAGAACGGCGGCGCTGGAGGCGGCCCGGGAAGAGCTCGTCCGCAAGGAGCGGCTCGCCACGCTCGGCCAGCTCGCCGGCAGCGTGGCCCACGAGCTCCGCAACCCCCTGGGCGTCATCAAGAACTCCGTCTACTACCTGCGGATGAGGGCGCCCGCGGACGAGCGGATCGCCAAGCACCTCGCCATCCTCGAGCGGGAGGTGGCGACCTCCGACCGCATCATCACGGAGCTGCTCGATTTCGCACGCATGCCCGAGGCCCAGCGCGTGGCGATGGACCTGAACCGTGTCGTTGCCGACTACTTCGAGCCGTCGGGGACGCTCGATGGCGTGGAGCTGATGCTGCGGTTGTCGGACGAGCCATGCGCCCTCCACGCCGATCCGCACCAGCTCGGCCTCGTGGTCGGCAACCTCGTGCGAAACGCCCTGCAGGCGATGCCCGCCGGGGGCCGGCTGACCGTCGAAACGCTCCGGGACGCGGACGGCACCGTGCAGCTCACGGTGGCGGACACGGGCGTCGGTGTGCCCCGAGAAGACCTCGAGCGGATCTTCGAGCCCCTCTTCACCACCAAGCCCAAGGGGGTCGGCCTGGGTCTCGCCATCGTCAAGAAGTTCACCGCGCTCAACGGCGGCGCCGTCTTCGTGGAGAGCGAGCCCGGGCGCGGAAGCCGCTTCCGATTGCGATTCCCTCCCGGGGGGGATGGGGCGGGGCGCTAGAGCGCCAGCTCGCGGGCGACGCCGCGCAGGTCCACCGCGAACTCGAGCGCGACAACGCGGTGAAGCTGATGCCGAGGCAGCGATGCTCACACGCCAGCGAGAAGGCGTTCCAGGGCGGCCAGCACGACCGGCTCGACCAGCGTGGGCGCATGGCCCACGCCGGGCACGGCCACCAGTTCCCCGCGCGGCAGGATCTGCACCATTCGCCGGGCCTGGGCCTCCGAGAGCACGTCGCTCTCCGTCCCCCACACCACCAAGGTCGGGAAGGGCAAGTGCTCCAGCACGGGCCACAGCGCGGGGCGTGGCGGTGGGCCGCGCTGCACCCGCTGCTGGACGTAGGCCGGGTCCATCTTCCAGACCCACCGGCCATCGGGTCGTTGCCTCAGCACGCCGAGCGCGAGCTCCCGCTGGTCCTCCTCGCTGCGTCCGGCCACGATGGGCGACATCTGGCGACGGTACGCCATGGCGTCCTCGAGCATGGCAAACTCCTCGGGCCGGCTCCCCACCATCTGGGTGATCCGCTGGCTGCCCCCTTCCACGTCGGGCCCGATGTCGTTGATGACCAGGCCCCGCAGTCGCTCCGGGTGGGCCCCCGCGTAGGCCATCGCGATGATGCCCCCCATCGAGGTGCTGATGAGGGTGAACCGCGCCAGCCCCAGCCGATCGACGAGCGCGGCCAGGTCGC
>JBGQGN010000321.1:0-4161 GCA_041497395.1 Methylomirabilia bacterium | reverse complement strand
TGCCGAGCTTCAAGCTGTCGCCGCGATACGACCCCCGGTTCAGTGCGGACCGCTTCGGAATCGAGGTGACCTGCGAGGCCGCCGAGCGCCGGGCAGTCGAGGACCTCCTTCGCGGCGCGGGCGCCGAGGAGGTCCGGGGATGAAGTGGGTGTTCCTCCTGTGCCTGCTGGTCGTCGGCGCCGTGGCGGGGGTGATGGGCGGGTTGGTCGCGTATCGCTGGATGACCAGCATGCAGAACGATGTGAAGCTGGTCCCCGGCCAGGTGACGATGGCCCAGCCGCCTGGAACGGTGCCGCGGGAGGGATCCGAGCTGGTGGTGGCACGCGAGACGTACGCGACGCGGAAGAACCCGGTGGCGCCCGATGCCCAGTCGCTCGCGCGCGGGAAGAAGCTCTTCGACATCTACTGCACCCCCTGCCATGGACCGGCCGGCAAGGGTGACGGTCTGGTGACTCCACGGTTCATCCCGCCGCCCGATCTGACCAGCCAGCCGGTGCAGGCCAAGTCCGACGGGCACTTCTCCTACTACATCGGCTACGGTGGCGCGATCATGCCGGCCTATGGCGAGGCCCTCTCGGTGACGGACCGGTGGGACATCGTGAACCACCTCCGGGCGCTGGCGAAGAAGGGATGAGCGCGCCCGCCGTGAGCCCGGGGCAAGATCTGAAGGGGAAGGCCGGTCTCGTGCTTGGGGGGCTCGTCGCCCTCGGCGCGCTGAGCTTCCTGGTAGCCCTGACGGCGGGATCGGGGACCCACGCCTGGGCCGTCTTCCTCGCGAACCTCCTGTTCTGGTCGGGGCTGTCGGCGGCCGGCCCGGCGATCGCGGGGATCCTCGAGCTCACCGAGGCGCGATGGGCGGCGCGTCTCCGGCGGATCGCGACGACGACGGTCGCCTTCATGCCGGTGTCCTTCGTGCTGTTTCTCTTGCTCATGGTCGGCATCCGGGCCCTGTACCCGTGGGTGACCGTGCCGATTCCCAAGAAGGCGGCGTGGCTCAACGTGCCGTTCTTCGTCCTCCGGACGGTCGTCGGGGTGGGCGCGCTCTACTGGGTGAGCGTCCGCTTCGCGAAGGCCGTCCACGGCTCGCGGGCAGGGGCCTCCGAGGAGCCCGGGCGGGCGGAGCGGGCACGTCTGGCCGTGTGGCTCCTCTTCCTGTTCGTCATCGTCGGCTCGCTTCTGGGCTACGACCTCGTGATGTCACTCGATCCTCACTGGTTCAGCGGCCTCCTCGGGGGCTACGTGGTGGTGGGGATGCTCTACTCGGGCTTCGCGTTCCTCGTGCTCCTCACGGGGCTCTACAGCTTCGGGCGGCCGGGCTGGGTCATGCCCCCGAAGGAGATGCAGGACCTCGCGAAGCTCGTCTTCGCCACGTCGATCCTGTGGATGTACTTCTTCTGGTCGCAGTACCTGGTCATCTGGTACGGCAACGTGCCGGTCGAGACGCGGTACGTCCTGGCGCGGCTCTTCGCCGATCCCTGGCGACGCCTGGCCATCGGCGCCTTCTTCATCGGCTGGGTGATCCCGTTCTCGTACCTTCTCGGACGCCTCACCGGGCGCCCGCCGGAGGGGCACCGGGTCCTCGTGGCGATCTCCGGCCTCTCCCTGGTCGCGGTCTTCCTCGAGCGGATCGTCCTCGTGCTGCCGTCGACGCTCCAGCCTGGGATCAGCCCCTACGGAGCGGCTGATGTTCTCCTCGCCCTCCTCATGACTCTCGGGTTCGGCGCGCTCTTCGTCCTCTCGTTCCGCATCTTCGTGCCGCGGTTCGGCCTGACGCCCCGCGGGGAGGCGTAGGGCCCGGAGAGCGGCCCTCGGCCGCCGCTTGCCGCCCGATGGGGCGGTGAGTAGCCTTGTCCTGGTCTGATCGCCGTGCGCTCCGGAGCTCGTCGCCATCCCCTGCTCCTGACCGGCCTCGCCCTCCTCCTGGTGGGCGCCGGGATCGGGCTCAGGGATCCATGGGGCGTGGACGAGGAGCCTCTACATCTATCCGGCGGTCCCGGCGCTCGCCCTCGCGGCGGCGCCCGGGATCGTCGCGCTCGCGCGCCGGCTCGCCTCGGCGGGTGGACGCCGCCGCCTCGTCCAGGCCGGAGCGGCCGTCTGGCTCCTCGCGCTGATCGCGTGGGGATTCGCCGAGCCCCTCGTGGGGGCGGGCGACTACCCGCGGCGAGCCGTGATGGCCGCCGTCGCGCGCCGGATCGGGCCGGAGCGGGAGGTGGCGCTGGTCCAGTGGCGCGATGGCGACTGGCTCTTCGCTCAGAATCCGACCGTGCACTTCGGATACCGCGGCGGCCCGGATCAGGTCGGGCAGGCTCTGACGTGGCTGCGGGAAGCTCCGGACCGTTGGCTCCTCGCCAGCGATCGGTGGCTCACCCAGTGCTTCGACATGGAGCGGGCGGTGTCCGCAGGTCATGACCGCGGGCGGAACTTGTTCCTGGTCGACGTCCGCATGGATCCAGGGCGGTGCGCGTCCCAGCCGATCCGGCGTCTCTATCGGTTCCGGTGGAAACAGCCATACCGGTAGCCTGGCCGGCCGTCCGGAGGTCGCGCTACACTGACGGCGGAGTTCGGCCCTCCCCGTCTGACCAGAGGAGCAGAGCGTGCTATCCGTCGCCGAGGCCCTCGAGCGTGTGCTCACCGGAGTGGCCGCCCTGGGCGCCGAGAGCGTCCCGCTCGGAGAAGCCCTCGGGCGCGTCCTGGCCGAGCCGGTCGTCGCGGGGCGCGAGATCCCCCCCTGGGACAACTCGTCGATGGACGGGTATGCACTCCGGGCGGCCGACACCGAGACGGCGAGCCAGGAGCAGCCGGTGACGCTCCCGGTCGTCGGCGAGGTGGCTGCCGGGAGGGTGGCCGCGCGCGAGGTCGGCCCGGGGCAGGCCTACCGCATCTTGACGGGTGCCCCGTTGCCGCCCGGGAGCGATGCCGTCGTGCCTCAGGAGGAGGTGAGGCGCGATGGCGCCCACGTCTCGATCCGGCGCGCCGTCCGGCGGGGCGCGTGCGTGCGCTCCCGGGGCGAGGACATCCGGTCCGGGGACCGCATCCTCGAGGCCGGCTCGGTCCTCCGACCGGCGGCGCTCGGGGTCCTGGCGGCGCTGGGCCGTGCGCGAGTGAACGTCTACCGCCGTCCGACCGTCGCCGTCCTTTCCACGGGCGACGAGCTCGTCGACCCCGAGACTCCGCTCGGACCTGGCCAGATCCCGGACTCGAACACGTACACCCTCTGCGGCCTCGCCGTGGAGGCGGGGGCGGTTCCCATGAGCCTCGGGATCGCGCCCGACCGGTGCGACGAGCTCGTGGAGCGCTTTCGCCGAGGACTCGAGGCGAATGTGCTGGTCTCATCGGCCGGCGTGTCCGTGGGTGACCGCGACTTCGTCCGCGAGGCCGTGGAGGCGCTCGGTGCCCATCTGGACTTCTGGAAGGTGAACATGCGCCCGGGAAAGCCCCTGACTTTCGGGCGGTTTGGCGGGCGGATCGGCGAGCGCCTCTTCTTTGGGCTCCCGGGAAATCCCGTGTCGTCGATGGTGACGTTCGAGCTGTTCGTCCGCCCGGTGCTCCGCCGGCTCGGGGGGCACCGCATCCTCGGTCGGCCTCGGGTCCGGGCGCGGGCGCTGGAGCCCATCGACAACCCCGGTAGCCGGCCCGGCTACCTTCGTGTTCGCCTCGAGTCCCGGGCCGGGAAGCTGGGCGCCAGACCGACGGGAGAGCAGGGTTCCGCGATCCTCCGCTCGATGCTCCTGGCCGACGGGCTGGCCGTCGTTCCCGGCGACACGCAGATCCCGGCGGGTGGCGACGTTGACGTCATCCTGCTCCTGAGTGATGGGTCCCTAAGCCTAGATGATTGAGTGCGTTGCCGGGCAGCCGCCCGTCTACCTGCGCAACCAGCTCCTGCTCTTCAAGCAGGATCAGCGCAGTACCGGCGACGAGCCTCTGAAGGCCGTGAAGCTGCTGATCGGGACGCTCTCCGAGGAGACCATCGCGGACCTGGCGGCGTACTTCTCGGCCCTGCGGTAGACGGGATCGCACCCGCTCCGCCGGCCTGGCCGTGACCGGCTGCGCCGGCGGAGCGAGACGCTCCCGCGCGCGCTACACCCTTGGAGAGAAGAGCACCCAGAGCGCCATCCAGCCGCCGACGAGCATGGAGGCGAACGCCGTCAGGCTGCCGAGCGC
>JBGQGN010000320.1:0-4263 GCA_041497395.1 Methylomirabilia bacterium | reverse complement strand
GGGCGCGCCGATCTCCACGGCGCTGGGGGTCCTCGGGATGCCCGGACTCACCGCGTACTTCGGGCTGCTCGAGGTGGGGCAGCCCAAGTCCGGGGAGACCGTGGTGGTGTCGGCGGCGTCGGGAGCGGTCGGTGGCCTCGTCGGCCAGATCGCGAAGCTCAAGGGATGCCGGGCGGTGGGCCTGGCCGGCTCTGACGTCAAGGTGGGCTACATCACCAGGGAGCTCGGCTACGACGCCGGGATCAACTATCGCACCGCCCCCGACCTGGACGCGGCGCTCCGCGCGGCCTGCCCGAGCGGGATCGACGTCTACTTCGACAACGTGGGTGGGCGCGTCGCGGAGGCGGTGTCGCGCCACGTCAACCTCTTTGCGCGCGTCGCCGTGTGCGGTCTCGTGTCGCAGTACAACCTGGCGGAGCCCGAGCTCGCCCCGCGCAACGAGCGCTTCGTGCTCGTGAACCGCGTGCGGATCCAGGGGTTCATCGTGTTCGACTTCGCCGCTCGGTACAAGGAAGGCCTCGGGCAGTTGACCGACTGGGTGCGGCAGGGGAAGCTCAAGTACCGCGAGGACATCGTGGACGGCCTCGAGCGGGCCCCCGGCGCGCTCATCGGGCTGCTCCAGGGGAGGAACTTCGGGAAAATGCTCGTCCGGATCGGGCCGGAGCCCGCGGCTGCCCGAAGGCCCGGAGCCGGCACCCGCAGCGGAGCCGAGGGACGCTAGTGATCACGCGCCCGTGGATGCGCGAGGAGGCACGAGCAATCGATGGCGCCGCCTGAAGAGCGTCAGCCGCGTCGGCGCCGGCGCAGGTCGGCATCGCGAGACACGTCCGGCCGCGGGTCGGCGCGCCGGCCGGCGGCGCCCCGGAGGCACGGCGTGGGCCGGCGCCGCCATGTGGCGCCTGCGGCGGCGCCGGTGGCCGCCCGCCGGGCGTCCCCAGCGGCCACCGGCGATGCGGGCGCTCTCGCCGAGGCCCGCCGCCTGGACGCGGCCGACCCTCTTGCGCGCTTCCGGCGGGAGTTCGTCGTCAGCAACCCGCGCCTCGTCTACCTCGACGGCAACTCGCTCGGGCGGCTGCCCCGACAGGCCGGGCCTCGGCTCCGGAAGGCGATCGAGCGCGAGTGGGGCGGTCGGCTCATCCGGGGGTGGGGCGAGGGATGGTTCACCGCCAGCCAGCGGATCGGCGCGAAGCTCGCGGCCCTGGTCGGGGCCGCTCCGGCCGACGTCGTCGTGTCGGACTCCACGTCGGTCAACCTGTTCAAGCTCGTGGTGGCGGCGCTCCGAGCCCGGCCCGGTCGCCGGGCCATCGTCACCGACGAGATGAACTTCCCCACGGACTTCTACGTGCTTCAAGGGGCGATCGACCTCCTCGGCCAGGGGCATCGCCTGGTGATCGTGAAGTCCGAGGACGGGCTCACGGTGTCGGAGGGGGCGCTCGCGCGCGCGATCGACGGGGACACGGCGCTCGTGACCCTCTCGCACACGGCGTACCGCTCGGCGTTCGTCTACGACATGGCCGCCGTTACGGCCCTCGCTCACCGGGCAGGCGCCCTCACTCTCTGGGACCTGTCGCACTCCGTCGGCGCCATGCCCATCGCCCTCGGCGGGGCCCGGGCCGACCTTGCCGTCGGGTGCACCTACAAGTACCTGAACGGCGGGCCGGGGGCGCCGGCCTTCCTCTACGTCCGGGGAGACCTCCACGAGTCGCTCGCGAATCCCATCTGGGGCTGGTTCGGGCGCCGCGACCAGTTCGACATGGCGTCGGACTACCGCCCGGCGCCGGGGATCCTGCGGTTCCTGGTGGGGACGCCGCCGGTCCTGTCGCTTCTCGCGGTCGAGCCGGGCGTCGACCTCCTGCTCGAGGCAGGAATGGACCGCGTCCGCGCGAAGTCCGTGGCCCAGACGGAATATCTGGTGCGGCTGTGGGAGCGGGAGCTCGAGCCGCTCGGGTTCGCGCTGAACTCGCCTCGCGACTCCGCGCGGCGGGGATCCCACATCTCGCTGGGGCACCCCGAGGCGCTTCGGATCGACCGGGCGCTCATCGACGAGATGGCGGTGCTGCCGGACTTCCGCTATCCCGACAACCTCCGCCTGGGGCTCGCGCCGCTCTACACGTCGTTCGCCGATCTCCACGAGGCCGTGGCCCGGATCGCGCGCGTCGTCCGCGACCGCCGCTACGAGCGTTACCCGTCCGACCGCCCGACCATCACGTAGGGGTTTCCGAGGCCATGAGGATTCCGTACGACTACCAGACGGACTGGACGCGTGTCGCGCAGCTGATCGTCCACGACGCGCTCAGGATGGCGCCGGGCGAGCGCGTGCTGATCCACGCCGATCCCACGTACTTCCCCGCGCTCACCGAGGCCGTGCGGATCGAGGTCAACCGGGCGGGGGCGGTGGAGGTGGCGGTCCACATGCTCCACCCGCCCGGGCTCGAGCGGGTCCGGAAGGAGCTCCGGCGTCGGGAGGACCCGGCTTCTCGGACGATGGAGGATCAGACGGTCACTGCGCTCTTCGCTCTGGCCGACGTCTACATCTGGCTCCCGACGAGCTGGGCGTACAACGTCTGGCAGACCGAGGAGATCATCAAGACCTGGCCGGGGCGGGCGGTCCACTTCCACTGGATCATGGACGTGTCGATGGACGCCGGTCTCTTCCGGCGCCTGTCGGAGCTCTACGACGCGGCGCTCTGGATCGACTACGCGGCCCTCACGGCGCACCAACAGCGCGTGGCGCAGGTGCTCCAGGACGGCGAGATCGAGATAACGGACCCGCGGGGGACGCGCCTCCGGTTCGAACTGCGGGGGGCGCACTTCCATCTGGGCAACGGCGACGCCTCGAAGGCGTTCATCGACGGCTACGCGCGGCCAGGCAGCGCCCGGGACCGTGAGGTCGAGTTGCCCGCCGGGGCGATCCGGACGGTCGATATCCAGCGGACCAGGGGCGTCCTGGTAACCCCGCCCGAGACCTTCGCGGGACGCCAGGTCGGGAGCGTGCGCCTGGAGTTCGCGGAGAACCGCATCACCCGGCTCACCAGCCAGCATCACAGCGCCTGGCTCGAGGCGGTGTGGCGGACCCAGTCGGGCGAGCGTGACCGCTTCGGCGAGTTCAACGTCGGCGTCAGCCCGAAGCTGGCGGTGCTCCCGGGCCTGCCGGCGATCCCCTACTACGGCTACGGGGCAGGGGTGATCCGGGTGAGCGTGGGAGACAACGCGGAGTCGGGCGGTCCCTACCGGTCGAGCTACCACCAGTGGTTCTTTCTGACCGACGCCACCGTGCGAGCCAACGGGCGTCCGGTCATCGAGCACGGCCGCCTGGTCGTGCCGTAGGAGCGCCGCGCCATTGGACTTCGCCCGGGTGCTGTCGACGCTGGCCGAGTTCTTGGAGCGCGAGGGCATTCCCTACGCGGTCGTCGGGGCCTTTGGCCTCCAGGCCTACGGCCTCGGCCGGGCTACCATGGACGTGGATCTCGTCGCGGAGGTCGGGGCGCGACAGCGCGTCCTCGCGTTCCTGGAGGCGCTCGGGTACGAGACGCTCCACGTGTCCAGCGGTTATTCGAACCACCTGCACCCGGTACCGGCGATGGGGCGGGTGGACTTCGTCTATGTCGGTGGCGACACCGGGCGGCTCCTGTTCGGCCAGTGCTCCCGCGCCCTGGATCTCGGAGAGCGACACCTGCCGGTGCCCCGGCCCGAGCACCTGGCCGCGATGAAGGTGCACGCCATGAAGAACGATCCGGGTCGGACCCTGCAGGAGATGGCCGACATCCAGTTCCTGCTGCGGCTCCCCGGGGTCGACGAAGAGGAGGTCCGCGGCTACTTCGAGCGCGCCGGCCTGCTCGAGCGTTACCATGAGATCAAGCGGCTCGCCTGAATCGCTGTCCCTCGACCGGGATCTACCCACGACGTCCGACGACGTGGCCGCGCTCGCGCGCCTTCGTGCCACCGGGGCGGTGGATCTCGTAGCGTACCTACGGTTCCTCGCGGGCTTTCCGCCGCCTCCGCGCGCCGTTCTGCGAGCGCGGCGCGGCCCTGGTGGGGTGCCGTTCGTGCTCGTGCCATCGAAGCATGAGGAGTTCGGGCCTGGAGGTAGGCGCGCTCGTGAAGGCTAGCAGGGAGGAGAGTCGAACAATGGCCGAAGGACCTCTGACCGGTCAGGTTGCGTGGGTGACGGGGTCGTCTCGGGGGCTCGGCCGCGTGATGGCGGAGCACCTGGGCCATCTCGGCGCCGATCTCGTCGTCCACGGTACGACCCAGACCTCGGCG
>JBGQGN010000319.1:0-4323 GCA_041497395.1 Methylomirabilia bacterium | reverse complement strand
GCCCTCACGGCCGCCGCCCGGACGGTGGACGTCGAGACGGTCGCCAAGCAGAGCGGGGTGCCGGCGGCCAAGTTGACGCACCTGGCCGAGGCCCTGGTCAAGGGCGCGCCGAGCCTGGTCGTGTCGGGTGGCGTGGCGGTGAGCGGACCGAGCGGCGCCGACGCTGCGATTGCCGTGAGCCTCCTCAACTACGCCCTCGGGAACGTGGGCCGGACGGTCCGCTTCGGGCCGAACTCGGCCCTCTCGCGAGCAAGCCGCTACGCGGACGTGCTCGCCCTGACGAAGGCGATGGCCCAGGGCGAGATCGCCGTCCTCATCGTGAAGGACGCGAACCCCGCCTTCACGCTGCCGGCGCGCGCCGGGTTCGCCGAGGCGCTCGCCAAGGTCCCGTTCGTGGTGAGCCTCTCGAGCCACATGGACGAGACCGCCGCCCGCGCGCACCTCGTGATTCCCGATCTCACGCCGCTCGAGTCCTGGGGCGACCACTCGCCGCGGAACGGTGTCTGGGGGCTCCTCCAGCCGGCGATGGCACCGGTGCCGAAGGTCGGGCCCACGAACCCCGATGTCCTCGATCTGCCTCAGCTCCAGGCGGTCCGGGACGCGCTGGGTCGACGGGCTCCCGAGACGTTCCCCGGCGTCGAGACGAAGTCGGCCGGCGACCTCCTGCTGGACGCCGGGCGCGCCCTGGTCCCGGGCGCCGAGAAGACCGTCTTCCAGGCGAAGACCTTCGCCGACTACCTCCGCGAGTCCTGGCGGGCCATGGCCAAGACCGTGGCGCCGAAGGCGGTGTTCGACGAGTTCTGGGAGGATGCGCTCCGACGGGGGGGCTACTGGGCGGACGTGCCGGCCACGAAGGTCGCCCTCCGCGCGGGCGTGAAGGTGTCTGCCCAGGTGCCGGCGCTCGAGGGGAACGCGACCGATCCCGTCCTCCTGGTGATCCCGTCCTCGCGCTACTACGACGGCCGCGGCGCCAACAAGGTGTGGCTCCACGAGGCGCCCGATCCCATGACCCAGGTGGTCTACGGGAGCTGGGTCGAGGTCCCGGCGGAGACCGCCCGAAGCCTCGGCGTCCAGTCCGGTGACGTGCTGCGGGTGGAGTCGCCTCACGGCTCGATCGAGGCGCCGGCGTACGTCTCGGAGACCCTGTCCCCAGGCGTGGTGGCGATTCCGACCGGGCTCGGGCACACGGCGTACGGGCGGTTCGCCCGGGGCGTCGGCCAGAGCCCCTACGCTCTCCTGCCGGCCGAGCCGACCGCGGGGTCCGGCGGCCGCCGCTGGCTGGGTGTCCGCGTCCGGCTCCAGAAGACCGGGCGGCGCGACAAGCTCGCCTCGCCGGCCGGCGTGACGGAGATCGACCATTCGCGGGAGATCTTCGAGACGGTCGGGCTCGCAGAAGCGGTCAAGCTCGAGCGGGGCGGCAAGGCGCCGGAGCACGCAAACCTGCCCTCCATGTATCCCGACCTCAAGTACCCGCAGAATCGCTGGGGGATGGCGATCGACCTCGACGCCTGCACCGGCTGCCAGGCCTGCGTCGTGGCCTGCCAGGCCGAGAACAACGTTCCCTCGGTGGGCAAGGGCGACATCGACTACGGCCGGAGCATCCAGTGGCTCCGCGTCGAGCGGTGGTGGGACCGCGGTCACGGCGAGGCAGGGGCCACGGGGCACGCGGCCCTGCCCGGCGCGATCGGCGTCGCGCACGCGGCCGAGGCGCCCGCCGCCAGGCGGCCCGGCGCACGGTTCCTCCCGATGCTCTGCCAGCACTGCGAGGTGGCGCCGTGCGAGCCGGTGTGCCCGGTGTTCGCCGCCTATCACACGGCGGACGGGCTCAACGCGCAGATCTACAACCGGTGCGTCGGCACCCGCTACTGCGGGAACAACTGCCCGTACATGGTCCGGCGGTTCAACTGGTACCGCTACGAGTGGCCGGCGCCGATGAACCTCCAGCTCAACCCGGACGTCGCCGTCCGCGATCGCGGCATCATGGAGAAGTGCACGATGTGCGTGCAGCGGATCATCGCCGGTCGCGACCGCGCCCGGGACGAGGGTCGGCTCCCGCGAGACGGGGAGATCCAGACCGCCTGCCAGCAGACGTGCCCGACGCAGGCGATCACGTTCGGGGACCTGAAGGACGGCCAGAGCCGCGTCTCCCGCTTCTCGACGTCCCCGCGCGGCTACCACGTCCTGGGCGAGCTGGGGACTCGCCCGGCGGTGACGTACCTGAAGAAGATCCTCCGGGAGGAGCCCGCGTGAGAGCGCCGAGCGGCACCGAGCAGCCCGCGCGCCCCATCTCCGGCGGGGCGGCGCCGACCTTCGCCGACGTCAACCGGGACGTCCTGCGGACGCTGGATTTCCCCGGATCGACCTACTTCGGCTGGATGTCCGTCGTCGCGCTCATCCTGGCCGGCGGGATCACCTGCTGGTTCCTCCAGGTCTACTTCGGCATGGGAATGGCCGGGAAGCGCAATCCCCAGATGTGGGCGATGTACATCACGACGTTCGTCTTCTGGATCGGTATCGGGCACGCGGGGACGCTCATCTCCGCGATCCTGTACCTCTTCCGGGCCAAGTGGCGCACGTCGATCTACCGGGGCTCCGAGGCGATGACCATCTTCGCCGTCATGACGGCCGGCCTGTTCCCGGTCATTCACGCCGGCCGCATGTGGTACGCGTACTGGCTCCTCCCGTACCCGAACGAGCGGTTCCTATGGCCGAACTTCCGCTCGCCTCTCGTCTGGGACGTGTTTGCCATCTCGACGTACCTCACCATCAGCACGGTGTTCTTCATCGTCGGGCTCGTGCCGGACATCGCCGCGCTCCGGGACGCCGCCACCGGCTGGAAGCGGTCCATCTACGCGCTTCTCTCGATGGGCTGGCAGGGCACCGACCGCCAGTGGCGCCACTACCGACGGGCCTACGGCCTCTTCGCGGCGCTCGCGACCCCGCTGGTCGTCTCGGTCCACAGCGTGGTGTCCTGGGACTTCGCGATGGCGCTGGTCCCGGGCTGGCACTCGACGCTCTTCGCCCCCTTCTTCGTCGACGGCGCCATCTTCTCCGGATTCGCCATGGTCCTCGTGCTCCTGATCCCCATGCGCCGCTTCTTCAACCTGTACGCGTACATCACCGATCGGCATCTCAACAACATGGCGAAGCTGATCCTGGTCACGGGCCTGGTGCTCACGTACTTCTACGCGTGCGAGGGCTTCACCGCCTGGTACAGCGGCGAGCCGATGGAGCGGGCCTCGTACCTCTTCAAGTGGGTCGGGTTCTACGCGCCGTGGTGGTGGCTCCAGATCTTCTGCAACAGCGTGGCGCCGCTGGTCTTCTTCTGGAAGCGGGCGCGCACGCACCCGCCCACGCTCTACGTCGTGTCGATCCTCGTGCTGATCGGCATGTGGTTCGAGCGCTTCAACATCATCGTGCCGGGCCTCGCTCACGGGTTCTACCCGTACACCTTCGGCAACTACATCCCGACGATCGTCGACAGCGGCATCGTCATCGGGAGCTTCGCCTGGTTCTTCATCCTGTTCCTGGGCTTCATCAAGGTGATGCCGTCGATGTCCATCGTCGAGGTCAAGGAGACCATCCCGCATCCCGTGCGGGATGGCCATGCGCACTGATGGCAGCCTCGACCGTCCTCGGCGTCTTCGCGCACGTCGACACGGCGACCCGGGCGATCCGCGAGCTCCGGGCCAGGGGGATGCGCTCGATCGCGACCTACAGCCCGGTGCCTCTCGACGAGTTCGAGGAGGCGCTCACCGGACACGGGCTGCCACGGAGCCCCGTGCGGCTCTTCACGCTCGTGGGCGCCCTGACCGGAACCGCCAGCGGGTTCGCGCTCACGATCTGGACGGCGCTCAAGTGGAACCTGATCACCGGGGGCAAGCCCGTGGTCTCGATCCCGCCGTTCGTGATCATCGCGTTCGAGATGACCATCCTGCTGGGCGGCCTCTGCACGCTGCTCGGGCTCCTGATCACGTCCCGGCTGCCGAGCTTCAAGCTGTCGCCGCGATACGACCCCCGGTTCAGTGCGGACCGCTTCGGGATCGAGGTGACCTGCGAGGCCGCCGAGCGCCGGGCAGTCGAGGACCTCCTTCGCGGCGCAGGCGCCGAGGAGGTCCGGGGATGAAGTGGGTGTTCCTCCTGTGCCTGCTGGTCGTCGGCGCCGTGGCGGGGGTGATGGGCGGGTTGGTCGCCTATCGCTGGATGACCAGCATGCAGAACGACGTGAAGCTGGTCCCCGGCCAGGTGACGATGGCCCAGCCGCCTGGAACGGTGCCGCGGGAGGGATCCGAGCTGGTGGTGGCACGCGAGACGTACGCGACG
>JBGQGN010000318.1:0-4415 GCA_041497395.1 Methylomirabilia bacterium | reverse complement strand
TGGTCGAGGGCGAGGGTGAGGCGAGTCTTCCCCGCGACGGACGGAACGTCGTGGTGCGGGGTGCCCGGCTCGTCTACGAGGCCGCGGGCCGGCCTTTCCGGGGTCTGGCCGTCCGCCAGCGGAACCGCATCCCGCCCGGCCGGGGGCTCGGATCGAGCGGGAGCGCGTGGCTCGCCGGCATCCTCGGGGCCAATGCCCTCCTCGGGGATCCGCTCGGGCGGGACGCCGTGATGGACCTCGCGGTCGGGCAGGAGGGCCATCCGGACAACCTGGGCGCCTCCCTCCACGGCGGCGTGACGGTGACCTGCTGGGATGCCGAGACGCGGGCCGTCGTGTCGCTACCGGTGCCCGAGGGGGTCGAGTTCGCGGTGCTCGTCCCGGACTTCGAGGCCTCCACGGCGGCGGCCCGAGCGGCGCTGCCAGCAAGCTACCCGCGGCCGGACGCCGTCTACAACGTGGTGCGCGTGGCCCTCCTGGTGGCGGCGTGGAGCCAGGCTCGCTGGGACCTGGTCGGGCAGGCGATGAGCGATCGGCTGCACCAGCCATACCGTGGCCGGGCCATGTTCCCCTGGCTCGACGGGGTGCTGGCGGCCGCGCGCGGGGCGGGCGCGCTGGGCGCGGCCCTGTCGGGAGCGGGGCCGTCCGTCCTGGGTCTGGCGCCCGCGGGTAGCGGCGACGCGGTCGCCGGGGCCATGACCGCGGCGCTGGCGAGGGCGGGCCACGCGGGGCGCGGACACGTCCTGCGCGCCGACATCCGAGGAGCGCAGGTCGAGCGGCTTCCCTGAGGCGCACCCCGGTGCGAGCCTCAATGCGCGCCCTGATGCGAGCCTAAATGTGGGCCAGGAGCGGCGCTTTTTGGAGTTGACGCCGGAGGACCCCCTTGCTATCGTCCCCGCAACCCAGCAACCCGCCTCCAAGCGTGTCATCTCTGCCTCGATCCTGGGTCTTCACACGCCGCTGAGCGAGCCGCTCGGATCCGCTTCCGCGTGTCCCCCGTCCCCCGCGCGCCGGGTATCCCGATCCCTCCAGGGAGGTGAGACTGCCCCGCGACCGCCCCGGCCGCTCCTCCGTCCCTCGGACGTCAAAGGAGACGCACGAACCATGAGCTTCCAGGACAAGGTGCTGACGTGTCGCGACTGTGGCAAAGAGTTCATGTTCACGGCCGGTGAGCAGAGCTTCTATGCCGAGAAGGGCTTCGAGCACGAGCCAACCCGGTGCAAGACCTGCCGGACCACGCGGAAGGGCGGGGCGGGGGGTGGCGGATCGGCGGGCTCGGACACCGGGAACCGCGCGCTCCACCCCGCCGTGTGCTCGGAGTGCGGCAAGGAGACGCAGGTCCCGTTCCGGCCGACGGCGGGGAAGCCGGTGTACTGCCGCGAGTGCTTCCAGAAGCGAGGCAGCGGGGGTGGGGGCCGACCCGCGAGTCGGCGCAGCCCGGCCTACCGGGACTGAGTCGATCCCTCCGGCGGCTCGCGCAGCGCGTCCACGATCACCACGACGAGCCCGACGATTCCCAGCGTGATCCCGCCGGCGATGCCGGCGGGCAGCGGGTTCGGCAGGACCTTGCCCGAGAAGAACATGAGCCCGAGGCCGAAGGCGAGCATGCCGAACCCGAGACGCAGGCGCGGCGTCAGGACGGGCTCGGGCGGTTCTTCGGGGCGCATCGTCACGTACTGTAGCACAGGGCGGACCGCTCCTCGGTCGGCCCCAATGGCGGCAAGAGAGTGGCAAAAGGCTTGACTGCCCTAGTGCCGGGGGCTACCCTGAGCCTGGGTTACGGGGATCGGCCGGCCGTCCCCGGGCCGGTGTCGGCGTGACGATCAAGAACGATCGCTGGATCAAGCAGATGGCCGTCGACAAGGGCATGATCGAGCCCTTCGAGGAACGGCAGTTTCGCACGGGCGTGATTTCCTACGGCCTGTCCTCCTACGGCTACGACATCCGGATCGCGGATTCCTTCAAGATCTTCACGAACGTCTTCAACACCGTCGTCGACCCCAAGGCGTTCGACCCGCGGTCCTTCGTGGACTTCCAGGGCGACACGTGCGTGATCCCGCCCAACTCGTTCGCGCTCGGCCGCTCGATCGAATACTTTCGCATCCCGCGCAACATCATGACCATCTGTGTCGGCAAGTCCACCTACGCGCGGTGCGGCATCATCACGAACGTGACGCCGTTCGAGCCGGAGTGGGAGGGGTTCGTCACCCTCGAGATCTCGAACACGACGCCGCTCCCGGCCCGCATTTACGCCAACGAAGGGATCGCCCAGGTGCTCTTCTTCGAATCGGACGAGGCCTGCGCTGTCTCATACGCCGACCGCCAGGGAAAGTACCAGGCGCAGCAGGGCATCGTGCTGCCCAAGGTGTAAGGGGGCGACATGGCCGAGCAACAGAAGAAGAAGGTCGAGCGGCCGAAGGGCGATGGGGACGGTGACGCGGCGGCTGCGAACCCCGAGGTGTCCAAGAAGGGCAAGAAGATCAAGGAGGACCTCGACAAGCTCCTGGACGAGATCGACGACATCCTCGAGGAGAACGCCGAGGAGTTCGTGAAGAGCTACGTCCAGCGGGGCGGGCAGTAAGTTCCATGCCGATCTACGAGTACCGCTGCGCCGCCTGCGGTCGGTCGTTCGAGCGGCTCGTGCACGGGCAGCAGGCGGTCGCGTGCCCGGCCTGCGACAGCACGGACGTGACGCGTCTCCTGTCCCTGTTCGGGTTCAAGAGCGGGCAGGGGTTCGTGGCTTCGGCGGGCGGGGCGAGCGGCGGCGGGTGTGGGTGCGGCCGGGGCGGGTGCGGCTGCCACTGACGCACGGGACGGCGGGCGGGCGCGAGCGAGCGGCGAGGGGCCGGCGGGCCCCTTTCGCGTTTCTGGTGGCCGGTCCCACAAACTGAGAGAGCGGGACGTGGAAACGGTCCTGAAGGCGTCCGACCCCTTCTCCCTCGAGATGAAGTATCGGCTCGAGGCCGGCCGCGTCTTCATGTCCGGCGTCCAGGCCCTCGTTCGCCTCCCGCTCGACCAGCACCGCGCGGATCGCCGCCGTGGCCTCGACACGGCGACCCTCATCTCCGGGTACCGGGGATCGCCCCTCGGCGGGCTGGACCAGACGGTCGAGCGCCACAAGGACCTCATGACCGAGCACCAAGTCGTCTTCATCTCGGGCGTGAACGAGGACCTCGGCGCCACCGCAGTGCTCGGCAGCCAGCTTGCCCACCTCTACGGAGGTGCGCGCCACGACGGCGTGCTCGGGATGTGGTACGGCAAGGCGCCCGGCGTCGATCGGAGCGGCGACGTCCTCCGCCACGCGAACTTCGCGGGCATCGGGCGGCACGGCGGCGTGCTGGCGCTGGCCGGCGACGATCCGCAGGCCAAGTCGTCCACTCTGCCCACCCATTCCGAGGTCGCCTTCTACGACTTCCAGATGCCGGTGCTCTTCCCCGGTAGCGTCCAGGACATCCTCGACCTCGGGCGCCTCGGCTTCGAGCTGTCGCGCTACTCCGGGCTCTGGGTGGCCTTCAAGGTCGTGACCGACGTTGCCGACGCGGTGGGCACCGCGGAGGTCCATCCCGACCGGGTAAGGATCGCGGATCCGGGATTCGTCTACGAAGGGCGCCCGTGGGAGGCGCGCCAGATCCCGGGGCTCTTGCCGCCCTACACGCTCGACGCCGAGCGCGAGATCGCCTACGGACGCCTCGAGGCTGCCCGGGCGTTCGCCGCCGCCAACGGGCTCAACCGGATCACGGTGGAGACGCCCGGCGCGTGGCTCGGCATCGCGTCGGCAGGCAAGACCTACTACGACCTCCGGCAGGCGCTCTGCGACCTGGGCCTCGACGACGCGGCGCTCCGCCGTCACGGGATCCGGCTCCTCAAGCTCGGGATGCTCTACCCGCTGGAGCGGGGGATCGTCCGGGAGTTCGCGCGCGGGCTCGAGGAGCTGCTCGTGGTCGAGGAGAAGCGCGGCTTCCTCGAGCTGCTCCTCCGCGAGGCGCTCTACGAGCTGCCGGACCGCCCCCGCATCGTGGGCAAGCGCGACGACGCCGGCCAGATCCTGGTTCCGGCGGACGGGGAGCTCGACGCCGACTCGGTCGCGCGCATCGTCGCCCGTCGTCTCGAGCGCCGGATCGCCCTCGACTCGGTTCGGGCGCGCGTCGCGGTCATCGAGGCGGCGCGCGAGCGGCCGGTCTCGCTCACCCTGGCCCGCCCGCCCTACTTCTGCTCGGGGTGCCCTCACAACCGGTCGACCGTGGTGCCAGAGGGCTCGATGGCCGCCGGCGGGATCGGCTGTCACGGCCTCGCGATGAACATGGGGCGGAACGTCATCGGGATCACCCAGATGGGAGGCGAGGGCGCCCAGTGGGTGGGCCTCGCGCCGTTCGTCGACGTGCCGCACCTCTTCCAGCAGCTCGGCGACGGCACGCTCT
>JBGQGN010000317.1:0-4446 GCA_041497395.1 Methylomirabilia bacterium | reverse complement strand
ATCCCCTGCGGTAGCCGGAGCCACTGGCCGTCGTCCCCGACCGACCAGGTACCGAGGAGCCGGCCGTCGGGCGCGAAGCCGTGGACGCGGCCCCGGCCGCGGAACCAGTCCGCCACGTACACGCGGCCGGCGGCATCGACCGCCAGGCCGATCGGGTCGAAGAGCTGCCCCTCGCCCTCCCCGTAGCCGCGGCCGAAGCTCGCCACCACTCGGCCGTCCGCATCCAGCTTGTGCACCCGGCGGTCCGGGTCGCCGACCGCGTAGAGATACCCGGCCGAGTCCATCGCGATCCCGCAGCGGGTCTCGGTCCGGAACGGGATGCGGCGCGCGTCGAGGCGCTGGCCCTCCGGCGTGAACGTGAAGACGTCGTCCGCGTACACGACGATCTCGCCCGTCTCCGGCGCCGCCACGACCGTGGGGGTGAACCGCCCGTCGAAGTCCTCGAACCGCAGACCGCCGAACTGGGCCAGGAGCCGGCCCTCCCGGGTGAACCGCTGGATCCGGTGGTTCCCCCAGTCGGCGACGTAGAGCGTCCCCGTGCGGTCCAGCGCGAGGCCTCGCGGGTACTGGAATTCTCCTGGCCCCCGGCCGAAGCGGCCCCAGGTCCGCACCATCGCGCCGGCGGGATCGAACACCACGATCCGGTGGTGCTCGGTGTCGGCGACGTAGCGGAAGCCGGCGGCATCGATCGCGACCGCGCTTGCGCCGCGGAGCCGCGCCGCCTCCGGGCCCTCCGTCGGCGGGGCGGGCGCGAGGTACTTGGTCCAGAGGTGGGGATAGCCCATCCCGATCGGCCGGAGGCCGAGGGCGGCCCGCTCCTGGTTGATCGCGGCCTCGAACCCCCGGGCCTGCTGGTACGGGAGGTCGATCCAGTTCGGGAGCGCCTCGGCGTCCCGCCAGCCGACCCGGAGCTGCGCCCGCTCCTCGCGCGTCCACGCCCCCTCCAGGTACTTGCGCCGTTCGTCTGGCGACCGTATGGGCCGCATCTCGATGATGGTGTCCGGCTTCGTCAGCGGCGGCGCCCCGTCCCGGAACCGCCAGCCCCCGTAGCCCGCCTTGAACAGCCCGAGGTCGGGCTCGGGGACGTAGGTCACGAGCGCGGGCGCGAAGAGGCGAGGTGGAAGCGTGAACCGTCCCTGGGCGTCCGTGGCCGTCTCGGCGGCAGCGACGAGGCCCGTCGGCCAGACGGGCACCAGCCCGTGTCCCCCAAGTCGCCGATGCCAGACGGCGATCACCGCGACGCCCTCGAGGGGCTGCCCGGTCTCCGCGTCGACGACCTGCGCTCGCCAGGGGCCCGCGGCCTCGCCTGCCGCGGGAAGACCGAGCCACAGGACCGCCGCGAGCAATCCACCCGCCAGCATAGGTCCACGCCTACCGGCCCGACTGATCATCGTCATCACGCATCCTCCTGGCCTGCCCGGTGTCTGCCACCGGCGCCATCCCACCCTGCGTCCACGCGCGCGCGGCACGCGGGCTGGTCTCGCAGCCAGGCGCCAGTACCGCGGAGTCGCTGGCCGACCACCCGTCGCCCTCATGGCCGCACGTACCGCACGGCGCGCCCGGTGCCGATCCGGCGGAGCGCGCCCGCCGCGGTCAGCGCGCCCAGCTCCTCCCGCGCGAGCGTGAGACCGACGCCTGTGGCCCGGGCGAGTTGACTCGTGGAGACGCCCGCAGGGTTCGCCGCGAGCGCGAGCACGCGCTGCCGGCGCGTGTCGGCCGCAGGGATCGATGCCAGCGGTGCATTCAGCGCCCCCGGGTCGCCAAGGGGCGCCGGGAGCGCGACATCTTCCGCGCGGAGCCAGCCGCGGCCGCGGAGCAGCATCGCCTCCTCGAGGACGGCCTCGAGCTCACGCACGTTCCCGGGCCAGGGGTAGCCCGCGAGGCGGCGGAAGGCACCGTCGGTCACGCCGTCGATCCGGAGCCCGTGGCGCGCGTTGATCTGCCGGCAAATGTGCTCGATCAGCATCGGCAGATCGTCGAGCCGCGCGCGGAGCGGCGGGATCTCGAGCACGACCCGGCGCAGACGATAGTAGAGGTCCCCGCGGAAGCGACCCTCGCCTACCGCCGCACGCAGGTCGCGGTGCGTCGCCGCGATCAACCGGACGTCGACATGCCCGGCGCGGCTCGCGCCCACCGCGCGGACCTCGCCGTCTCCGAGGAACCGCAGAAGCATCCCCTGGGCGTCGGGGGCGAGCTCGCCCACCTCGTCCAGGAACACGGTCCCGCCGTCCGCTTCGCGGAGCAGGCCGACCCGGCGCTCGAGCGCGCCCGTGAACGCCCCGCGCTCGTGGCCGAAGAGCTCGGTCCGGAGGAGCTCGCGCGTCAGGGCGCCGCAGTTCACGGCCTCGAACCGGGCACTGCGGCGGCGGCTCAACCGGTGGAGTGCGGCCGCGACGAGCTCCTTGCCGGTCCCGGTCTCGCCGAGAATCAGGACCGGCACGTCGAACGGGGCCCCGCGCCGGATCCGGTCGAAGAGCGCCTGCATGCCCGCGCTCTGGCCGACCAGCCCCTCGAACCCCGGCAGTGGCTCCACGCCCCGTCCTCCCCGTCGCCGCATGTGCGGCGTCAGCAACGGACAGAGCACCGTGGATGCCAGCGACCGGTGAGTGCCGGAAGCACCCGTCAAATCGAGCCATTTATCAGGTCGGGTGGCACCCGGTGCGGGAGCTTCGAGGGCGACCGCCCCGCATCCCATGCGGGGCGGCCCACACCGGGTGCAGACATTCTTAGGGGAACCGGTGGACCTGGGGCTACCCTCCTGCCCACTCGGGAGCCGCCGCCCGCTTCCGACGCAGGAGGCCCGTGATGCTCTTCACCGAGGTCGAGTCAACGCTCGCGCGGACCGTCGGCCAGCTCGGCGCCGGCAACCCCTTCCTCCCGGAGCGCCTCGAGGCCGAGCGCGCGGCGCTCGGCGACGCCTTCGACCCCGTCGGCACACTCTGGCACTCCCCGGACGAGCCCGAACCGGCGCCGAACGTCGTCCGGATCGCGGCGCGCGCGACGGCCCTCGCCGATGCGGCCCGCGAGCGTCTCGCGAGCGGCACCCGGCCGCGGGCCGAGGAGGTCGGTCTCTACGAGGACCTGGTCCTCTACGCGCTCTACGAGCGCCACCAGGGCGCCCTCTTCGCGTGGTTCCGCGCCCGGCCCGCCCCGACCGGCCGCGTGCCACTCTTCGAGCGGTTCCGCCGGGACTTCATCCACTACCTCGACGTCCGGGGGCTCGTGAGCCCCCTCCGCGAGCAGCCCGCCCACGTGTTCGCGGGCTACTACCAGGTCCGCCGCGCCTTCCACCACATCCACGCGAACATCCTCGGCGAGTCGGGGCCGGCGCGGCGCCTCCGCGCGGCCGTCTGGCAGTCGATCTTCACGCGCGATGGGCGGCGCTACCGGCGCGCCCTCTACGCGCGGATGGGCGACGTCGCGACCCTCGTCACCGGCCCCTCGGGGACGGGCAAGGAGCTCGTCGCCCGGGCGATCGGCCTCGCGCGCTATATCCCCTTCGACGCCGAGACGGGCGCGTTCGCCGAGCCGGCGGCGGGCGCGTTCTTCCCGCTGAACCTCGCAGCGCTCTCCCCCACCCTCATCGAGTCCGAGCTCTTCGGCCACCGGCGCGGCGCGTTCACCGGGGCCCTCGAGGACCGGAAGGGCTGGTTCGAGGTGTGCCCGACCCTCGGCACGGTCTTCCTCGACGAGATCGGCGAGGTGGAGACGGCAATCCAGGTGAAGCTCCTCCGCGTGCTGCAGACCCGCACGTTCCAGCGCCTCGGCGACACGGCGGACCGGGCGTTCGCGGGGAAGCTCATCGCCGCCACGAACCGTGATCTCCGGCAGGCGCTCGCCACCGGTCGCTTCCGGGAGGACTTCTACTACCGCCTGTGCGCGGACCTCCTCGTCACGCCGTCGCTCGCGGAGCGGCTCCGGGACACGCCGGGCGAGATTCGGACGCTCCTCCGAGCGATCGCCCGCCGCGTCGCGGGCGACGGGGAGGCGGACGACGTCGCCGCGGAGGCGGAGGCCTGGATCGCCCAGCACCTCGGGCCGGACTACGCGTGGCCCGGCAACGTGCGGGAGCTCGAGCAGTGCGTCCGGAACCTCGTGATCCGCGGGACGTACGAGCCCCAGAGGCCCGCGCCCGCGGGCGCGCGGGCGGTGTTCCTGGAGGCGGTCGGGGCGGGGGCGCTCAGCGCCGACGCGCTCCTGCGCCACTACTGCACATGGGTCTACGCGCAGACGGGGAGCTACAGTGAGACCGCCCGGCGGCTCGGCCTCGATCCCCGCACGGCGCGCGACCGCGTCGATCCCGCGTGGCTGGCCGCGCTCCAGGGATCCAACGGGCAGCCAGAGAGTGCGGCGAGCTGGCCGCCGCGTCGCAGGCGCATCTCAACCGCGCCACGACGGACCACGGGGTGACGAACGGATGGTCGCGGTGACCCGACGGCGCCACGT
>JBGQGN010000316.1:0-4466 GCA_041497395.1 Methylomirabilia bacterium | reverse complement strand
CCCAGGCGGCGTACGAGGACCTGGCGCCCGCGGCGAAGGCGCGGCTCCGGCACGCGACGGCGACCCACGACTTCAACAAGTTCTGGGAGAACATGCGCCGCCGCCCGGGCAGCCTGCGGGCGCCGTTGTCGGAGGAGCAGCGCCGCCGCCGGCCACCCTCCGTCCACCCGCTCTTCCTCACCCACCCGATCACCGGCCGGCGCGTGCTCTACTGCAACCCCGGCTATGCCATCCGCATCAACGAGCTCGACGAGACGGAGAGCGATCGCGTGCTGGCGCTGCTGTTCGCGCATCAGCTCCAGCCGAGGTATCAGTACACCCACCGCTGGACCGAGGGCGACGTGCTGGTGTGGGACCACATTGGCACGCTCCACAACGCGATTGCGGACTATCGCCCGGACGAGCATCGGCTGATGAAGCGCTGCCAGGTGATGGCCGACCGGATCTTCGACCCGGCCTTTCTGCGCGACGCGCTGTCGGCGGGGGCCGCGCCCGCGGGCGTAACCGCCAGGTAGAGGGCATGCGCGTCCTCGTCCTGTCGCCGCGTCTCACGGAGAGCCGCCGCGCCGCGTTCCGCGCCCTGACCCAGGAGCTCGGCGAGCCCCACTTCGTGGTACCGGGCGAGCCGCCGCCGGACGTCGCCGGGTGCGGCGCGATCGTCGTCGACGGTCCGCAGCCGGCTCAGCCCCTCGACTTCTTGGCCGCGATCCGGGTGGCGGTGGAGCGGGGCGCGGCGCTGGTCGCCGTGGGCCGCGTGCCCGCCGAGCGCGACGGGTTCTGGGCCGATCTGCTCGGAGTGATCGCGGGCCCGGAGCCGCCCGCCGGCGAGTACTACGCGCGGGTCACCGAGGCCCACTCCCACATCTCCACCCGCGTCACGCGCGAGTTCGCCGTGGTCGACGGGTTCGTGCCCCTCATCCCGCTCGCGGACGGCAAGGTGATCGTCGACGTGAGCGTCGCGCTCCGGGACCTCGCCGCCGTCGTGGAGACGACCCGCGGAGCCGGGCGGGTGGTCGCGTGCGGCCTCGGGAACACGGACGCGGCGCTTCGCACCCCCGAGCTCGCCCAGTTGCTCGCGCGGGCGCTCCGCCCCGACCTGCACTGCTGCGGGCGTCACATCGGCGTCGGCATCGTGGGATACGGTCCGCTCGGCAGCATGGGGTACCACCACGGGCTCGGCGTGACGCGGACCGAGGGGATCGAGCTGGTCGCCGTCGTCGATCCGAACATCGAGCGCCGGAAGGCGGCGGAGACGGACTTCCCGGGCGTGCGCACCTACGCGTCGGTGAGCGAGCTGGTGGAGGACGACGACGTCGAGGTGGCGTTCGTGGCGACGCCGCCCGCCCATCACGTGTCGCTGACCCTGGCGCTCTTGCGCGCGGGCAAGCACGTCGCCTGCGAGAAGCCGCTCTGCCTCACCGTCGCCGAGGCCGACCTGATCATCGGGGCGGCGACGGCGAGCCGGCGCTCGTTGACGGTACACCAGAACCGGCGATGGGATTCCGACTTCGTGGCCGTGCGGCGCGCCGTCGGCGCCGGGCTCCTCGGCGAGGTCTTCAACGTCGAGACCTTCGTGGGCGGCTACGCGCATCCCTGCCGCACGTGGCACTCGGACACCGCGGTCTCCGGCGGCGCCGGCTACGACTGGGGGTCGCATCACGTCGACTGGATGCTCCAGCTCCTCGGCGGCGTCCCGCGGCTCGTCCAGGCGCACGGGCACAAGCGCGTCTGGCACGACGTCACCAATCTCGACCAGATCCGCGTTCGCATGACGTGGCCCGACGGGCGCGAGGCCGAGTTCATGCAGAGCGACATCGCCGCCGTCCGCCGTCCGAAGTTCTACGTGCAGGGCACGGCGGGCACGCTCGTCGGCTCCTACCGCGCGGTCACCTTCGAGCACATCGAGCCGGGCCGCGGGTACGTGGCCACGGAGGCGCATCACGCCGAGGCGCCCGCCGAGCTCTTGCTCGCCCGCTACGAGAGCGGGTACGGAATCAGCGAGACACGCCTGCCCCCCGCCATCGAGCAGCCCTTCGCGTTCCACCGGAATCTCGCCGACCACCTGCACCTCGGCGAGCCGCTGGCGGTGACGCCGGCGTCGGTGCGGCGAGTCATCGCCGTGCTCGAGGCCGCCCAGCGATCGAGCACGCAGGATGGCGCGCCCGTGGTGATCGAGGGCTGAGTTGGCGCCGCCGCCGCCGTCCCTCGGCTGGGGCGTGATCGGCGCCACGTCGTACGTCGCGCAGAAGGCGGTGCTCCCGGCGATCGTTGCCAGCCCGGGGGCGCGGCTCGTGGCGGTGGCGAGCGAGCGCGCGGCCGACGGCGGCGGCGCCCGCTTCGGCGCCGCGCGCGCCTACCGCGCTTACACCACCCTGCTCGACGATCCCGAGGTCGAGGCGGTATACGTGCCGCTGCCGAACAGCCTGCACCGGGAGTGGGTGGAGCGAGCCGCCGCCGCGGGCAAGCACGTGCTCTGCGAGAAGCCGCTGGCGCCCACGGCGGCCGACGCGGAGGCAATGGGATCCGCGTGCGCGGCGGCCGGCGTGACGCTCATCGAGGCCTACATGACGCCGTTTCATCCACGGGCGCGCGCGATCGAGACCCTCGTCGCGTCCGGCCGCCTCGGCGCGCTGCGCTTCGCCCGGACGGCGTTCACCGGCGTGCTCGATCGCCGCGACGACTTTCGCTTTCGCCCGGAAATGGGCGGGGGCTGCCTCCTCGACGTCGGGATCTACTGTGTCGCGCCGCTTCTCGCGGCGGCGGGCCGACCGCCCGCCCGGGTGGAGGCGGCGGCGTCACTGGCGAAGTCGGGCGTCGAGTCGTCCTTCGCGGGCTGGCTCGACTGGGGCGACGGCTTCGCGGCGGCGATCGAGTGTTCCTTCGATGCCCCCGAGCGGCAGTCGCTCGAGATCGTCGGGACGGAGGCCGCCGTGCTCGTCGATCGCGCGCACACCCCCGGGCCGGATGACGTGGCGTTCGTGTTGAAGAACCGCGACGGTCGTGTCGAGACAATCGTCGCGGGCGGCGTCGATCCCTACCGGGCGATGATCGAGCATTTCCAGTCCGTCGTGCGTGGCGCCGCCGAGCCCCGCCGGTCGTGCGCGGACTCGGTCGCGCTCCTCACGGTGCTGGAGCGCCTGCGGGAGGCGGCCGGGCTCACGCCCATCCCCGCGGGTCGGGCGGCGGTAGCGTAGCAAGGCACCACGCTGATCGACGCGCCGGTGTCGGCAGCGCCATCACCGTCGAGCTGGGCCAGCTCTCGTTCATGGTAGGCACCGACCCCGCCGCGCTCGAGCGCATGTGCCCGCTCGCCATCGAGCCTACGATGCGGACGCCAGGCTTGACAACGGCGGACACATTATCTAGCGTGAGCCCATGAGGCCCGAGAGCACAGCGCGGAGGAGCTACTTGACGATCGAGGAGGCGGCGGCGACCCTGCGCGTGAGCGAACGCACGGTCCGCCGCTGGATCGCCCGCGGGAACTTGGACGCGAAGAAGGTTGGGGGAACCGTGCGGATCGCGAACGCCGCAGTGGGGACCGGACGGCGGACGCCCCGCCCTCGCCGAGGCCGGCCACCGAGCGCGCCCAGTATCTCGGCGTCAACCCTGTCCGACGAGGCGTTCGCGAGGACCTGGGACAACCCGGAGGACGCCGTGTACGATCGCTGGCGCCAGATCTACCGTGTACGCGAGAGGTGACGTGGTGCTTCTTCCCTTTCCCTTCCGAGACGAGGTTGCGGCCAAGGTGCGACCGGCCCTGGTGGTGAGTGGTGACGCCTACAACGCCGGTGGTGACCTGATCGTTGCGGCCATCACGACCCACCCCCCGCGAGTCCCGTCCGACTACGTGCTCGCCGGCTGGAAACGGGCCCGGCTCGTGGGTCCGTCGACCGTCCGCATGCAACTCGCCACGCTCGCGTCACATCGGGTCCTCCACCGGCCCGGCCGGATCTCCCGAGGAGACCTGCGGGCCATCGAGGCGCGTCTTCGCCAAGCGCTCGATCTCTGAAACCGCCGGCTACTGGGTCACTCCCCGATCATACAGGGTCAGCCAGAGTATAATCCGTGCGAGCAGGCACACGGAGCCGTGGGAGGCTGGGCCGGAAGGTCGCGGGCTCGCCCCGACACGCACCTCCTTCTTGACAGTGTCGCGGTCGCCAGCGCACTATCGCGAACAGTGGACTTGACCTCTCCCTCCGCGGCCGGGGACACGCCCACCACACGACGTCAACGAGGAGGACGGGACAAATGGGCAAGGCACTAGACGGGATCCGTGTCCTCGATCTCACGCAATACGAGGCGGGGCCGAGCTGCACGGAGACGCTGGCGTGGCTGGGCGCCGAGGTCATCAAGGTCGAGCCGCCCGGCGGCGAGCCCGCGCGCCGCGGGCTCAGCGAGCAGCCCGACATGGACTCGGTGTTCTTCTGCCTCCTGAACGCCAACAAGAAGGGCGTGACGCTCAACCT
>JBGQGN010000315.1:0-4473 GCA_041497395.1 Methylomirabilia bacterium | reverse complement strand
GATACGAGCGCCTGCCGGCCCCGGTCAGCCACGTCCGGACGTTCCTGCTCCATCGTGAGGCACCCGTGGTGCTCGTGCGGGATCGCCTCGACGGGAGGGGGACCCATCGGCTCGTGTGGCGATTCCATCTCGACCCCGGTCTGCAGGCGGTAGTGGAGGGGGCGTGGGTCCGCCTGGTGGGGCCGGCGCGCTCGGTGGCGCTCATCCTCCTGGATCGGCCGACGGACCTCTCGCTCCATGTCGAGCCCGGCTGGGTCTCGCGGCGTTACGGCGTCAAGCAGACGACGTCGGTGGTCGTCGCCGACCGGACGGGCTCGCTGCCTGTCGAGGCTGTCTGGGCGTTCGCCGACCATCCCCCGCGTCGAGACGAGCGAGCCTCGTGGCTGGCCGCGCTCGAGGGCGTGCTGTGAAGCAGGTCTGCCTCGTCAAGGGCGAAATCCGTGTCGTCGACGTCCCGCCGCCGGCGTGTGCCTCCGGGGGGGTGCTCGTCCAGACGGCCTACTCGGTCATCAGCACCGGTACGGAGCTGGCGACGACCGGTGCCGGGAGCGGGGGGAGCCTGGTGCAGCGGGCGCTCGCGAACCCTGACCTCGTGCGGCGGGTGTGGGGCAAGGTCGGCACGATCGGCGTCCGCCGGACCGCGGATTTGATCCGAGCCCGTGAAGCCGCGTCGCTTCCGCTCGGCTACAGCGCGGCCGGTGCGATCGTCGAGGTCGGAGCGGGCGTCCGGCGGCTCAAGGTGGGCGATCGAGTGGCGTGCGCCGGCGCCGGATACGCGAACCACGCGGCGGTGAACTTCGTGCCGGAGAACCTCGTCGCGCCCGTTCCTCCCGGCCTGGCGATGTCGGCGGCGGCGTTCGCGACTCTGACGAGCATCGCGCTCCACGGGGTGCGGCGACTCGCGCCCACGCTTGGCGAGCACGTCGTGGTGGTCGGCCTGGGTCTGGTGGGACAGCTCGCTGCGCAGCTCCTCCGGATCGCCGGTTGCCGGGTGCTGGGGATCGATCTCGTCCGGGCTCGCATCGATCTGGCGCGGGCGCTCGGCTTGGGAGCCGGGGTACAGCCGGGCGCGGAGGACCCGCGCGAGGTCGTCACGGAGTGGACGGCGGGCGTGGGCGCCGACGGGGTCCTCGTCTGCGCGGCCGGCGCGGACCCGTCGCTCCTCAATCGATCGCTCGATCTCTGCCGGCCGAAGGGACGGCTCGTACTGGTCGGGGATGTGCCGATCCGGATCAGCCGAGAGGCCCTCTATCGGAAGGAGATCGATGTCCTCATCTCGCGCTCCTACGGCCCGGGCCGGTACGACTCCCGGTACGAGGAGGAAGGCGTCGACTACCCCCTGCCCTACGTTCGGTGGACGGCGGGACGAAACCTGGCCGAGGGGCTGCGCCTCATGGCGGAAGGACACCTTCGTGTGGCCGAGCTCGTCGCCGCGACGCTCCCCGTTGCCGAGGCGCCCGCCGCGTATGGACTCCTCCGGTCACCCGAGCGCCCGCTGGCCGTGCTGCTCGACTACGGGGGGCCCGACCAGGTCGCGACCGGGGGGCCCCGCACACTCCGGCTCCGTTCCCGGGCGACCCCCTCGTCGGGCCAGGTCGTCCTCGGGGTGATCGGGGCCGGCGTCTTCTTCCGGAGCGTCCACCTCCCGAATCTTCGGCGGCACGGCGGCTTCTTCCTCAAGACGGTGGCAACGCGGACGGGACTCCACGCGCATGACCTCGCCGTCCGGGAGGGCATCCCGGTCGCCACGACCGACCCCGAAGCCGTCATCGGGGATCCCGAGATCGAGGCGATACTGATCGCCACGCGCCACGACCTCCATGCGTCGCTCGCCGTGGCGGCCGTCCGGGCGGGCAAGCACGTCTTCGTGGAGAAGCCTCTGGCGCTGACGGTGGAGGCGTGCGACCGGGTGGTCGCGGCGGTCGCGGAGGCCGGAGTCCTCCTGACCGTCGGCTTCAATCGGCGGTTCGCGCCGCTCGCACACCAGGCGAAGGCGCTCGTCGAGGAGGTGCGCGGGCCCAAGACGGTACTCTATCGCATCAACGCCGGCCCGCTGTCGGCCGACCACTGGCTTCGGGACCCGGGGGAGGGAGGCGGCCGCCTCTTGGGTGAGGGCGTGCACTTCTTCGACTTCGTGCGTTGGCTGCTCCGCGCGGATCCCGTGGCCGTCCACGCCACGGCCGTCGGACGCGCTGCGGGGGAGGGGCCGGACCCGGAGAGCGTCGCCAGCGTCGTGTCCTTCCCTGACGGCTCCCTGGCGACGATCCTCTACGTGAGCCAGGGCAGCCCCGAGCTACCGAAGGAGCGCGTCGAGATCTTCGGCGGCGGTCGGGCTATTGTCCTCGACGACTTCGCCGCGCTGGAGGTCCACGGAGTCCGAGGCTGGAGGAGAGCGCGGCTTCGGGTTCCCGACAAGGGTCACGTGGGCATCCTCGCCGACTTCCACGGGGCGCTCCGGGGCACGACGGCGCTGGGCGTGACGGCGCAGGACGGCCGCTGGGCGACGTGGTGCGCGGAGCAGGCTCATCGGAGCCTGCGAGGCAGGACCGGGCTCGAGGCCTGATCCCGAGCCAGACGGACACCGATGCACATCCTCTTCGTGAGCCAGTACTTCACCCCCGAGGTGGGCGCGACACAGATTCGGATCCACGAGTTTGCCCGCGCCTGTCACCGCCGCGGGCACCGGGTTACCGTGCTGACGGAGTTTCCGAACCATCCCTACGGGCGGATCCCGGCGGCGTATCGGGGACGTCTCGTGACCCGGGAGACGCTCGAGGGGTTCACGGTGCTCCGGGTCTGGGTCAGGGCCAGCATGGAGAAGACGCTCTGGACCCGCCTCGCTTTCTACGGAAGCTTCGCGGTGATGGCGGCGGTGTGCGGGCTGACGATGCGCGGCCGGCCTGACGTCGTGGTCGCCACGTCGCCCCCGCTCCCGGTCGGGCTTGCGGGGTGGCTGATCGCCCGGCTCCGCGGCGCCCGCTTCGTCTTGGACGTTCGAGACCTCTGGCCGGCGGCCATCGAGGCCGTCGGGGCGGTGCCGCGCCGGGCCGTGCTGCGCGCGGCGGGCGCGCTCGAGCAGTTCCTGTATCGGCGCGCCGACCACATCACCGCCGTCACCCGCGGATTCGTGCGGTACATTCGCGCGCGCGTCGCCGATCCCGAGCGGGTCGTCTGGCTGTCGAACGGCGCCGCCACCGACCTGTTCGATCCGGCGCGAGCGGATCCGGCCCTGCGCACTCGCCTCGGGCTCGCCGGCCGCTTCGTTGTGACGTTTGCCGGCCTCCACGGCATGGCCCAGGGTCTGGACGTGGTCCTGGAGGCCGCCGGCCGGCTGCGCGACCGGCCGGAGGTCGTCTTCCTTTTCATCGGGGACGGCCCGGCCAAAGCGCAGTTGATGGCGTCGGCCACCCGGCTCGATCTTCCGAACGTTCGTTTCCTGCCGACCGTCCCGCCCACCGAGGTGGCGTCGTACCTGACCGCGTCGGACGCGCTGCTCGTTCCCCTCCGGCCACATCCCGTCTTCGACACGTTCGTCCCGTCCAAGCTCTACGACTTCCTCGCCTGCGCGCGGCCCGTCATCCTCATGGTGGATGGCGAGGCCCGCGAGATCCTCGAGGCCTCGGGCGCCGGCATCTTCGCGCCGGCGGGCAGCGCGGACGGCCTGGCGAAGGCGGTGCTCTTCCTCCTCGAGACGCCGGAGGAGGACCGCCGCCGGATGGGGGCGCGGGGCCGGGCTTACGTCTTGGCGAACTACACGCGGGCCCAGCGAAGCGCGGAGCTCGTGGCTCTCGTCGAGACGATGGGTGCCCCGACGGGCCCCGGGCGCCCGGCGTGATCCAGGCGACGTCGGCGGCGCTCGTCCTCCTCGGAGTCGCCCTCGGCCTCGGGCTCGCGGGGCGCCTCCGCGGGGGCCGGCGGCTGGCCCGCATCCTCCTCGGCGTGTTCGGCCTCCGGGCGCTTCTGGCCACGGCCCTCTACCTGATCTCCGCGTTCGACCTCCCGATCCTCAGGTCGCTTCACCTGCCGGGCGGTTTCTGGCAGTTCGCCCCCGATGCGGAGATGTACCACGCGAACGGTCTTCGGATCGCGGCGGCGCTTGCTAACAGCACACCGCTCCCTGCCCTCACGACGATGGGCGGCGGGCCGGTCAGCGGCCCCACGGACTTCTTCTACTATGTGGCCGTTCTGTATCGGCTGCTGGGCCCGGGCCCACTCTACGTGCCGTTGATCAACGCGAGCCTCGGGGTGGGCACGGCCGCCGTCGCCTACGCGCTGGCCCGCCGCCATGGTGACCGGAGCGCGGCCGAGGTGGCCGCGCTGCTCGTGGGCTTCTGGCCGTCCGGAGTCCTGTGGTCGTCGCAGATCCTCAAGGATTCCATGGTGACGTTTCTGATGCTCGTCTCCCTCGACCTCGCCCTGCGCGTGTGGGAGGCCCGGCGCGCGGCGGTGCTGCTCCCCGCCGGCTGCCTCGTG
>JBGQGN010000314.1:0-4493 GCA_041497395.1 Methylomirabilia bacterium | reverse complement strand
CGCCGCCCGTCAGCCAGGCCGAGCTCGACCAGCGGCCCGAGCCGCGCGCCGTCGAAGTCGAGGGGACGGACCCGGAGCGGCGTCGACGGTGCCAGCACCTGCACATCCACGCGGGGATGGCGGAGCCGCGCCAGCTCGACGTCGCGCTCGATCTCCCGCGTGAGCGCGAGCTCCATCGCGCGCTCGACCACGGACTGGATGGTCGCCTCCCGGGGCGGCTCGCTTCTGTAGGCGGCAACCACCAGGACCCGGTCGAGCGAATGGGCCGCGAGGAGCTCCAGAACCGGGGCTCGCTGGATCACACCCCCGTCGACGAGCAGGCGGTCGTCAACGGCGACGGGCGGAAACAGCCCCGGCACGGTGGCGCTCGCGACCAGGGCGTCGAGGGTGAGGGTCGCGTTGTCGAAGCGCTGGGCGGTCCCCGAGAGGAGGTCGGTCGCGACGACCAGGACAGGCACCCGCGCCGATCGCAGTCGATCCAGGTCCACATGACGCGCCAGGGTGGCGCGAAGCGGGGCGGGATCGAGCAAGCCTCGCGCGCCGGCGAGCAGCTGGTAGCTGAGCCAGCCCGGCAGGAGCCCGCCCAGCACGGCCGGCGCCCGGTAGGCAATGACGTCCTGGCGACGGATCGTTCGCCACAGGTCGGCCAGCCGCTCGACCTCTCCCGTCGCGAGGAGCACGGCGTTGATCGCACCCGCGGACGTGCCCGCGATCGCAGCGGGGACGATCCCCCGCTCGTGGAGGGCGAGCCCGAGGCCCGCCTCGTAGGCGGCCTTGGCGCCGCCGCCGGCGAACACCACGCCGAGCCTCTCCCGTAGAGGGCCACGGTTGCCCCGCGCCTCGCACGCCGCACCCGGAGTGGGAGCTCCGAGCGTCAGCGCCAGGCCGAGAAGGAGCGCGCGTCCCCCCGCGCGCACCTCAGGGCTGACCGAGAACGGCGACGCACGACACGGCGCCAGGTCCGCCGAGCGTGTGCGCAAGACCCGTGCGGGCCCCGGGCACCTGCATCCGCCCGGCACGGCCCAGCAGCTGGTCCGCGACGTTGTTGACCATCCGCACCCCGGAGGCGCCCACAGGATGCCCGCAGGACTTGAGCCCACCCGAGGTGTTGACCGGCAGCTCGCCGCCGAGGCGCGTGACCCCCACAGTCGCGAGCTTGTGGCCCTCTCCCGGCGCCGCGAGCCCGAGGTCCTCGTAGTTGACGATCTCCGTGATCGTGAAGCAGTCGTGGACCTCGGCCACGTCCACCTCGCGCGCCGGGTCGGTGACCCCGGCCATCCGGTAGGCCGCCCGCGCGGCCTCGCGCGTCACCCGGAACGACGTGAAATTCCACGACAGGTCGAACTGGGTGTTCCAGTACCCCGCGGCCACGCTGAACGCGATTCCACGGATCAGGACGTGAGGCCGGCCACGCCGCGCGGCCAGGTCCGCGCGCATCAGGACGCACGCCGCCGCCCCGTCGGTCGTCGGGCAGCAGTCGTAGAGGCCGAGCGGCTCGGCGACCTTCGGGGCTCGCGCGTGCTGCTCGGGCGTGATCGTCTTCTGGAAGTGGGCGTTCGGGTTCAAGCTCCCGTGCCAGTGATTCTTGACCGCCACCGCGCCGAGGACCGACTCGTCGACGCCGTACTCCTTGAAGTAGCGCGTCGCCAGGAGCGCGAACATGCCGGGCGCCGTCCGGCCCTTACAGAGGACGGGATGGCCCCGCTCCACCGCCTGGGCGACGAGGCTCCCGCGCGACGGCACATCGCGCATCTTCTCGGCGCCCACCACGAGGACCAGGTCGTACTCCCCCGAGGCGACCGCGAGCGCCGCGTTTCGCACGGCTTCCATTCCCGACGCGCAGTATGCCGCCACGCGCGTGATCGGGATCGGCGGGAGGCCGAGCGTGTCGCCGACGAAGGTGCCGGCGTTGCCCTCGTATCCGTACAGGAAGGGCTCGTACGTGCCGAGCCACCCGGCCTGAAGCTCCCGGGGCTCCACCCCGGCGTCGCGGAGCGCCAGCGTCGCGGCCTCGTAGACCATGTCGGTGTAGGACTGGTGGAAGTTCTCCCCGAATCGGATGGTTCCCGTCCCGATGATCGCGACCTGGTTCGCGAGTGCCATGCGCCCTCCCGCCCTCCGGCCCGACTTCCCCGCCCGCGCCGCGTGTCGTGACGCCGCTGGCTGGTCCGGCCCATACTGCGCCGCCCGGACTAGGTGTGTCCAGCACGACGGCGCCCGCTCGACGCGCGGCCGTACAATGAGTGCGGGAGCGGCCGCGTGACCCCCGACTTCGCCCTCACGGACGCCGAGATCCACGCGCTCGGCGCGCCCGGCTGGTTTCTCCGCGATGGCGTGCTGGGCCCCCCGGCCTCGATCGGCATCCACCACGCCATCGAGGCCCTCGCGGCCGCCGGCCGGCTACGCCCGGCGGGACTCAGCCGCGGTGCCGCGTATCGCGTTGACGGAGCCGTCCGCGGCGACGCGATCGCGTGGATCGATCCTGACGAGGTGCCCCCGGGGTTGACCGGAGTCTGGGCCGTCTTCCTCGCCCTGCGCGACTCGCTGAACCGCGAGGCCTATCTCGGGCTCGACCGGATGGAGGTCCAGGTGGCCCGGTACTCGGGAGGAGGCGCCGCCTACGAGCGCCATCGCGACGCGTTCCCGGCGCCGCCAGGCGGCCTGCCGAATCGCCGCGTGACGGCGATCTACTATGCCAACCCCGCCTGGGGCCCCGACGACGGCGGCGTCCTGCGCCTCCACGGCGGCGACCACCCGGTGGACGTGGCGCCCGTCCTCGATCGCCTGCTCGTCTTCCTGAGCGAGCGCGTCGAGCACGAGGTCCTTCCGGCCCGGATGCCGCGTTCTGCCGTCACCGCCTGGTTCCGGCCGCGGGATCCCCTCGGCGGCTGATCCGCAGCCCGCGGTCAGATCGCGCGCTCTCGTCTGAGCGCCTCCAGCTCGGCCGGGGTGTAGCCGAGCCCCTTCAGGACCTCCGCCGTGTGCGCGCCGAGCTTCGGCGCGACGCTTCTCACCGCCACCCGGCTCCGCGACAAGCGCACCGGCGTCCGCACGTGCGGGACGCGCCCGAGCTCCGGGTCGTCGGCGTACGCCACCATCCCGAGGTGGCGCACCTGGGGGTCGGCGAAGAGCTGCGCGTACGTGTTGACGGGCCCGGACGGCACGCCCGCCGCATCGAGGACGGCGACCCAGTGGGCCGTCGGCTGCGTCCCGAGGACGTGCTCGATCTCCTTCTCCAGGGCCTCGCGGTGCCGGAGGCGGTCGGTGTTCCGCAGAAAGCGCGGGTCGTCGATCCATTCGCCCTGCCCGAGCGCCCGGGCACAGCGCTCCCAGAGGTCCTGGGTTGCGGCCCCGATCATCATGTAGCCGTCCTGGGTGGCGAAGCGCTGGTACGGCGCGTTCTGCCGGTGTCGGGCGCCCTGGCGCGTCGGCTCCCGGCCGTCGACGAGCCACGCGGCGCCGGTCCACCCCGAGAAGCCGAGGGCTGTCTCCAGGAGGGAGCAGTCGACCTTCTGGCCGTGGCCCGTGCGTTCCCGCTCGTAGAGTGCGGCCAGGATTCCCTGCACGCCCCACATCCCGGTGCCAAGATCGCAGATCGGCTGGCCAACCGACGTCGGCGGCCCGTCCGCCTCGCCGGTGACGTGCATGAGACCGCCCATCCCCTGAGCGATCAGATCCAGCCCGCCCTTGTCCCGGTACGGGCCGTCGGCTCCGAAGCCGCTCAGCTGGGCGTAGACGAGTCGCGGGTTCTCGGCGGCCAGCACGGCGTATCCGAGACCAGCTCGCTCCATGACGGTTGCCCGGTAGTTCTCGACGAGCACGTCGACGCTTCGCATGAGCCGCAGGAACACCTCGCGCCCGACGGGCCCCTTGTAGTCGAGGGTGACGCTCTTCTTGTTCCGGTTGATGTACCGGAAGAAGGGATTCCGCTCGGTCCCATCCCCCATCGACCGGGATGAGTCGCCCTTGCCGGGCCGCTCCACCTTCAGCACCTCGGCGCCCATGTCGGCCAGGATCATCGTGCAGAAGGGCCCCGCCATGTGCTCGGTCAGGTCGAGAACCCGGAGCCCGGCCAGGGGACCCCGCGCGTCGGATGCGGCCATGTCACGATCCGCCGTCAGCGGCCGACGAACCGGGGCGTCGTCTTCGCGAGGAACGCCCGGTAGCCGATCTGGAAGTCCTCGGTATCGAAACAGTGATAGGCGACGTCCCGCTCCTCTTCCGTCAGCGCCCGCCGCGCGACGAGATCGTAGACGAAGCGCTTGTGCCAGCGAGCGGCCAGGGGCGCCCCCTCGGCGATCCTTCGGGCGACCGCGTAGGCTTCCTCCTCGACCTTGTCGTCAGGAACCACACGGTTCACGAAGCCGATCCGGAGCGCTCCGGGGGCGTCGAGCAGGTCTCCGGTCAGCAGGATCTCGAGCGTCGGTCCCGCGCCGACCGCCCGCACGACCGCTTCCAGCTCCTCGTGGCTCTCGACCAGCCCCAGACGCTTG
>JBGQGN010000313.1:0-4566 GCA_041497395.1 Methylomirabilia bacterium | reverse complement strand
TCAAGCAGATCGGGATCGAGGCGACCCTGAAGCAGATCGAGACGGCGCAGTGGCATCCGATGGGCACACGCGGTGACTTCCAGATCGCCGCCAACCTCACCGGCATCGGGCCTGACGATCCCGACGCTAACTTCTTCGAGAACTACAGCTGCGGCTCCCCGCGGAACTACAGCTTCTACTGCAACGAGCAGGTGATGGCGCAGATCCAGCAGCAGTCGCAGGAGCTGGATCCGAAGAAGCGACTCGCGCTGGTCAGCGCGATCCAGAAGAAGCTGGAGGAGGACGCGGCGCGCCCGATCCTGGACTGGCGCCTCGATTACTTCACCGTCTGGCCGTACGTCAAGAACCTGATCCCGCACCAGTCCATGTACAACTTCGGGCGCATGCAGGAGGTCTGGCTCGACAAGTAGCCCGCCGGTCCCGGTGACGCTGGCGCGGCGCGGAGGAGGCGAGCACCTCCTCCGCACCGCGTTTGGGAGCACGTCCTGAAGACCTACGTCGCCGAGCGGCTGGCCATCGCGCTGCTCACGCTCCTCGGGATGTCGCTGGTCATCTTCGTCTTGCTGCGGCTGGCCCCGGGCGACATCGTCGACATCCTGTTCTCGGCGGCCGGCTACGTCGACGCCAACGAGAAGCAGGCCATCCTGAAGGAGCTCGGGATGGACCGCCCCTACTGGGTGCAGTACCTGGACTGGCTCCGGGAGATCGTGACCGGCGAGCTGGGCAAGTCGTACCGCTACGAGCTCCCCACGTGGGAGCTCATCCGGCCACTCCTGCCCGTTACCCTGGAGCTCGCCGGCCTGGCCATCGTGATCGCGGTGCTGCTCGGCGTGCCGACCGGGGTGATCAGCGCGCTCCGGCAGGATACTGCCCTCGACTACGTGCTCCGGGTCCTGAGCCTGGCGGGGCTCTCGATGCCGTCCTTCTGGCTGGCCATGGTGATCATTCTCGCGCTCGTGGCGTGGTTCGGCTGGATCCCGCCAATGACCTACGTGAGCCCGGCGCAGAACTGGCGGCTGCACGTCCTCCAGTTCCTCCTGCCGGCGCTCGCCGTCGGGTACCGGTCGTCGGCCCTGATCATGCGCATCACTCGCTCGGCGCTCCTCGAGGTGCTCCGCGAGGACTACATCCGCACCGCGCGCGCCAAGGGCCAGAGCGCTGCCGTGGTCGTCTGGCGACACGCGCTGAAGAACGCGATGCTGCCGGTCGTCACGGTCATCGGCATCGAGTTCGCCTTCATGATCGGCGGGCTGGTGGTCACCGAGACGGTGTTCAATCTCCCGGGCGTGGCGCGCTTCCTGGTCCAGGCGATCCAGTGGCGCGACTACCCCATGGTGCAGAACCTGGTGATGTTCATCGCCATCGTGGTCATCCTGTCGAACCTGGCGGTCGACCTTCTCTATGGGGTTCTGGACCCGCGCGTGCGCTATGGAGGCTAGCCCGGTCGTGGTCAGCCCCCGGGACCAGGTGATCCCGCCCCGGGCATCGCCGGGGATCGGCCGGACGCTGTGGCGCGTCATCCGGAAGAAGCCCCTGGGGGCCGCCGGCGGTGTCATCATGGCCGCCATCGTCGTGACCGCGCTCTTCGCCGACCTGGTGGCGACGCACGATCCCGTCGCCACCGACGCCGCGCACACGCTCGCGCGGCCGGGCGCTGCGCACTGGCTGGGAACCGACAACCTGGGCCGTGACATCTACTCGCGCATCGTCCACGGCGCCCGGGTCTCGCTGATCGTGGGCCTGGCATCGACGCTGCTCGGCTCCGCGCTCGGCGGGGTGATCGGCCTCCTGTCGGGCTACGTGGGCGGCCGGGTCGATCTGGTGACGCAGCGCGTGCTCGACATCCTCCAGGGGCTGCCATTGCTCGTGCTGGCGCTGGTGATGTCGGCTGCGCTGGGCCCGTCCATCACGAACGTGGTGATCGCGATCTCCGTGCCGATCATCCCTCGGGCTGCGCGCGTCGTGCGGTCGAGCGTGCTGTCGATTCGCGAGATGCAGTACGTGGAGGCGGCGCGCGCGCTCGGCCTCATGCACCTCCGCATCGCCTTCCGCCACGTCTTGCCCAACACCGTCGGGCCGTTCATCGTGCTGTGCACGGCACAGCTCGGCAGCGCCATCCTCGTCGAGGCCGCGCTGTCCTTCCTGGGCCTCGGCGTGCCGGAGCCCTACCCGTCGTGGGGCCGGATGCTGTCCGTCTCTGCTGCGGAGTACGCGCAGAAGGCGCCGCACATCGTGCTGTTCCCGGGCCTCGCGATCAGCCTCGCCGTCTTCGGGTCGAATCTCCTCGGAGACGCGCTCCGCGACACGCTCGACCCGCGGCTCCGGGGCGCCTGAGCGAGCTGCCCGGACGGGCAGGGAGCCACGGGTGCTAGAATCGCGCGTGGTGCTCTTGGCGTGCCGGTGATGATCGAGTCCGACCCCCTGCCGCCCCCTGGCTACGACACGGCCCACGATCCACGACGTGTCGTGTTGGCCGATCTGGTGGCCCGTCTCGCCGCCGGCGTGGCCGCGGGGGCCCGGGACTACGAGGCGGCGGCGAGCCGCGCCGATGGCGGCCTGCGGGACGGGCTCGAGGCGCTCGCCCGTGCCAAGCACGCCGAGGCTGCCGGGCTCGCCCCGCTGGCGAGGTCCCTGGGGGTGTCGGCGCCGCTCCTGCCCCCCCCGCTGCCGTCCCGGGCGCCCGTCTCCTGGGGGGAGATCCTGGGGGAGGCGTTCCAGGCCGAGCGGGTCCTCGAAGGGGTTGGCCGGGAGCTGGCCGGCCTGACCTCGGAGCCGACCGTCAGGGCCCTGGCGACCCGCCTGATCGCCGGGATGAGCCGGGACCGCGAGGAGGTACGTAGGCTCTACCTGCGGTACACCTAGACCCGGAAGGCCCCAACCGGTCGCCCCCTCTCAAAGCCCCGTTTTTCTCTTTTTCGAACGGCATTTTTCCCCTTGACAGCCCCCTTGCCCCCCGCTAGTATCCCGCTTCAAGTGGGATGAAGTGGGATGAAAGTCCGTAAACGACCGGTTCAAGGCTCATTTCTGGGACAGAAGTGGGCGTGCCGACCAGGTCGTAACGCCTGAGAGGGCGGAGGCGCCGGCAGGGTGTTCCGCGGCAGGTACGAGCACACGATCGACCCGAAGGGCCGCCTGAGCATTCCCTCGCGCTATCGCGACGAGCTCGTGGCGCGCGGGATCACCACCCTCGTCCTCAGCGAAGGGGACCATTGCGTCTGGGCGTTTCCCCTCGACGCGTGGGAGCAGCTGGAAGAGCGGCTCCGGCTGCACCCGCAGCTCTCGCCCGAGCGGCGGAGCGTCGTCCGCGTCATGGTGGCCAGCGCGAAGGAGTGTCCCGTCGACCGCGCCGGACGGACGCTGGTCCCGCCGGAGCTGCGCGAGTTCGCGGGGCTCATGAAAGACGTCATGATCACCGGTGCGCTCGAGTGGTTCGAGATCTGGAGCCGCGAGCGCTGGGCCGATCATCGCCAGACGCTGCGCGTCGGCTTCGACGAGATGACGCGCAAGCTGTCCGAGCACGGGGCATGAGCCCACAGGCCGCCACAGGTCGAAGACCGTCCAATCGAAGCCGTCCGATCAACTCCCGCGCAGCCAGGGTAGCCCAGTGAGTGCGGTGGCGGATCGTCCCGAGGCGGCTCGCGCGCCCGACGGGCTCCACGTGCCGGTGCTGGTCGACGAGGTCCTCCGCTGGCTCACGCCCGTCCCGCCCGGGACCTGGATCGTGGACGGGACCGTGGGATTCGGCGGCCACGCGGCGGCGCTCCTGTCGCACGCCGCGGAGAGCCGGCTCCTCGGCCTCGATCGTGACTCGGAGACCCTGATGCACGCGGCGCGCCGCCTCGCCCCGTTCGAGGGTCGCTGCGTTCTCCGCCACGCCGACTTCCGAGACCTCGACGCCGAGGCGCGCGCGTGCGGCGCGGCCCCGGCGCACGCTGTCCTCCTGGACCTTGGCCTCTCGTCGTTCCAGCTCGAGCGGAGCGGCCGCGGTTTCTCCTTCCAGGGAGACGAGCCGCTCGACATGCGCTTCGACACGCGCCAGCCGCTCACCGCCGCCGAGCTCGTCAGGCGGACGCCCGAGCCCGAGCTGGCCCGCATCATCCACGAGTACGGCGAGGAGCCGGCGTCGCGACGGATCGCCCGGCGCATCGTCCAGGTGCGGGCGCGGACTCCCATCGAGACGACGCGACAGCTCGCCAACCTGGTGGCGTCCTCGATCCCGCCACACCGGCGGTCACATCGCATTCATCCCGCAACCCGAACGTTCCAGGCGCTCCGGATCGCCGTCAACGACGAGCTGGGGAGCCTGGAGGCCGCCCTCCCGCAAGGCGCCGAGCTCCTGGCGCCCGGTGGCCGGTTCGGGGTGATCGCGTTCCACTCTCTCGAGGATCGCCTCGTCAAGAGCGCCTTCCGCCGGCTTGCGCACGCCGGCTGGCGGGCGCTCACGCGGAAGCCCCTGCGCCCCAGCGACGACGAGGTCCACTCCAACCCCCGAGCCCGGAGCGCGCGGTTCCGGGTCCTGGAGCGAGGCTCTGCATCATGACGCGGTTGATCCAGGACCAGTCCTCC
>JBGQGN010000312.1:0-4583 GCA_041497395.1 Methylomirabilia bacterium | reverse complement strand
CGCCTTCGGGTCCGAGTAGCCGTACCGGTGGGCGTAGACGCGGTCGAAGGCGCCGCGGAGGGCGGCGGCCGTCCGGTCGTCGACCGGTCCGTCGGGGATCGGGACCGACAGCTCGTATCCCTGTCCGACGTAGCGCATGTCGGCGGACCGCGCCTCCGAGAGCGTCCCACCCACGCCTGCCTCCCGGACGACCGCCGTGCCCTGGTCGGACATCTCCCCGAGGATCCGCGCGAGGTACGCCGGGTCCAGCGCGTCGAGCCGCCTGACGTACGAGCGGGAGAGGTCGAACCTCACCTCGGCCGCGAGCAGCCCGATGGCCGAGGTGACGCCAGCCGCCGCGGGCAGGATCACGCGGGGGATGCCGAGCGCCTGAGCGAGCCGGCAGCCGTGGACGGGGCCCGAGCCGCCGAAGGCCGCAAGCGCGAGTTGCCGGGGGTCGTACCCGCGCTCGATCGAGACGACCCGGGTGGCCAGCTCCATGTTGGTCGTCACGACCTGGTGGATTCCCCACGCGGCCTCCGCGACGTCGAGGCCGAGCGGTCGGGCGACGTGGTCGTCGATGCCCCCGCGGGCTCCCTCGACGTCGAGCCGCATCCGGCCCCCGAGAAAGTAGTCGGGGTTGAGGTAGCCGAGGACGAGGTTGGCGTCGGTGACCGTGGGCGCGGTCCCGCCGAGGCCGTAGCAGATGGGTCCAGGCGCGGCGCCCGCGGAGTCAGGGCCGACGCGCAGCACGCCGGTCTCGACACGCGCGATCGAGCCCCCGCCGGCGCCGATCTCGACCAGGTCGATGGCCTGGATGTTCATCGGGATGCCGCTGCCGGGCTGGAGCCGGATCCGATGAAGCTCGAACTCGCGGATGGTCTGAGGGCTGCCGCCGGCGATCAGGGAGAGCTTCGCGGTCGTCCCGCCCATGTCGAAGGCGACGAGGTCGGTGTGGCCCGTGAGCTTGCCGTACGCCGCAGCCATGAGGGCGCCGGCGGCCGGTCCGGATTCGATCATGCGCACGGGGAAACGGGCCATCGTCTCCGCGGTGGCGATACCCCCGCCGGACTGCATCACGAAGAGCCGCCCAGGGTAGTCGAGCGCCCGGAGCGCCCCCTCGAGGCGCTCGAGATAGTCGCGCATCGCGGTCATCACGTACGCGTTGACGACGGTCGTCGAGGTCCGCTCGTACTCGCGGATGACGGGCGAGATCTCCGACGAGAGGCTGACCGCGACCTGGGGCGCCTCCTCGCGGAGGATCTCGGCGGCGCGCTGCTCGTGCGCCGGATTGACGTAGGAGTGCAGGAAGCAGATGGCGATCGACGCGACCCCGTCCCGGCGGAGACCCCGGACGGTCTCGCGCAAGCCGGTCTCGTCGAGCGGCACGAGCACCTCGCCGTCGAAGGCCACCCGCTCGGTGACCTCCCGGATCCGCGAGCGGGGGACCAGCGGGGCGGGCTTCTCGATGAGGAGGTCGTAGAGCTGGTAGCGCTTCTCCCGGCCGATGATCAGGACGTCGCGGAAGCCCCGGGTCGTCAGGAGGGCGACGTGCCCGCCCTTCCGCTCGATGACGACGTTCGAGCCAAGAGTCGTCCCGTGCACGGCCTGGACGAGGTCGGCCCAGCCGAGCCCCGCCCGGGCGACCAGCTCGCGGAGCCCTTCCACGCACGCCCGGGCCGGGTCGTCCGGCGTCGTGAGCCGCTTGCCGGTGAGGAGGCGCCCGTCGTCGGCCTGGAGCGCGAAGTCGGTGAAGGTTCCGCCGACGTCGAAGCCGACCCGGAAGGCCACGGCCTCTCTGTTACCGGAACTTCCGCGGCATGTCCAGCCCGTGCCGGACGGAGGGGGCGAGGGGTCTCGGGCACGAGGTCTCGGGTCGGGCGCACGGACCGAAGGGGGACCGGATTCTCCGGTCCTGCACTACACTGGGGGCCCGTGAGCGAGGAGAGTGGGCACCGGCCTTCACGATGGCCCTGGCTGCCGGACGTCGGCGCCATTCTCGCCGTCGCCGTGCTCGTGGTCGTCAAGTGCTGGAACCTCCTGCGGCCCTGGGATCGCGAGTACCGGACCGGGGATTTCGCGCTCAGCATCGAGCCGCACTTCTACCACTGGCTGAAGCAGGGAGTGGTCCTGCTCTGGGACCCGACGATCGGCACCGGATCCTGGCTGCTGGGCGGCGGGACCCACCCGAGGTTCCCGGTCATCTCCAACCTCCACCTCTTCTATCCGCTGAACCTCCTGTGGTTTGGCCTCGCCGAGCGCCACTACGCAATCGGTTACTCCGCGCTCCTCGGCCACCACCTGTTCCACTACGGCCTGGCGGGGGCCTTCACCTACGCGTACGCGCGGGTCCTCGGACTCGATCGGTTCCCGGCCACGACGTCGTCGATCGCCTTCGTCTTCTCCGGTTTCATGGTGGCGCACTTCAACCACTGGACGTTCGTGGACACCGTCGCGTGGCTGCCGGCGATCCTCGCCTGTGTCGTGCGTGCCGACCAGACAGGGCGGCTCTGGTGGGGGGCTCTCGGGGGAGCGGCCCTCGGCGTCGCGCTCCTGGCCGGCGCTCCACAGTTCGCGATGTACAACGCGTTTGCCGTGAGCGGGCTGGCGCTCGTGCTCGTCGGCCGCCGCGTGGGCGCAGGCCAGCCCTGGGGGCGCCTCTCCCTGGCGTGCCTGCTCGTCCCCGTCGTGGCGCTGGGTGTGGCGGCCGTGCAGCTCTTCCCCGCGTGGGCCGTCGCCACGGGCTCCTATCGAGCCGGCCTCGGCTTCGAATGGAAGGCCCAGGGGTCCCTTCCCCTCAGCGCGGTGTTCCAGCTCGGGCTCCCCGGCGCCATCCAGCCGTTGACCACATGGCTCAACGACGAGACCTACTTCTATCCTGGGATTCTCCCGGTCATTCTCGCCGGGTACGTGCTGACCCTCCGCTGGGACTGGCGCGTGGGATTCCACGCCGTCCTGGGGCTGGGCGCCCTCTTGCTCGCTTTTGGCGACCGCTTCGTGCTCTACCGGCTTGCGTTCGACTTGATTCCCGGCGTCGCGCTCTTCCGGATCCCGGCTCGGATCCTGGTGCTCTTCAACTTCGCGGCGGCCATCCTGGCGGGCCTCGGCGCCCACGCTCTGCTCAGGAGCCGAGAGCCGACAGGCCTCCGCCGCGTGCTCACCTGGGTCACGGCGCTCGTCGCCGCGGTCGCCCCGGCGATGTATCTGCTTCTCCTCTGGAGCGCCAACGGAGTCCTCGCGGACGCGGCGACGACCCTCGTCGATCAGTACGTGCTCCTCCTGCTCGTTCTGATTCTCATCCTCGCGGTGGTCGCCTGGCAGGCTCGGGGCGATGCGCTGGGACTCGTCCGCGCCGCCGTCCTTGTCGCGCTCGTCCTCGACCTCGTTCTGGGATCGCTGCCCCTCAACGGCACCAGGTCCCACCCCGATCGTGAGGCGGAGAGGGAGCGCGAGCTGGCGGCGTTCCTCGACGCCCAGCCCGGTCCGTTTCGGGTAACCCTGGCCGCGCATCTCGGCCCGCGCACGATCTACCGCCACGCGATCTCCGTGGTGGACGGCGGCAGTACGTTCGCGCCGTCGAAGTTCCTGGACCTCTATTTCCTCTCGGAGGAGAACCCCCGGATCCTGGACCTGCTGAACGTCCGATACCTGGCCCGATCGGGGAGGCAGCCTCTTCCGGAGCCGGTCCAGGGCCTTGCGCTGCCGCCCGGCGCATTTCAGCGGGTCACGCTTCCCGGCCCCCGGATCACGCGGACGCTGGAGCTCGACAGTCGTCTCATCGCCGGGCGCGACGTCCCCGACGGGACCGCGGTGGCCCTCCTCCACGCCATCGATACCGGCGGCACCTCGCACACGTTCCAGATCCGAGCCGGCCACGAGACCGCCGAGTGGACGATGGACCGGCCCGGCGCGGGCGTGGCCCACCGGAAGCCTCTCGTCGCGCGCTCGTGGCCGATGCCCGCCGAGGGGTATGAAGGGCACAGCTACCGGGCCTCCTTCCGACTCCCTTCGAGCTTTCGTCTGGTCCAGCTGGCCATCGAACGGGCGGCGCCCGACGGGTGGCTTCAGATCGAGGAGATTCGACTCGACGGAGAGGCTCTCCGCCGGCAAGCACCCTACCGCCTGATTCGTCCAGATCTCTACCAGAACGACGCGGTCCTGCCCCGGGCTTTCCTGGTACGCCGCGCCCGCCGCGTGGCTCCCGAGCGCCTGCTGGAGGAGATCAAGCATCTCGACCCGGCCGAGGAGGCCTTGCTGACTGATCCCCTTCCGCCGGGCTGGCCGACGCAGGCCCCGCTCGGCGGCCTGCTGCCGCCGGTGCGCGTCGCCGAGTACACGCCGCACCGCGTGCGGCTCGAGACGACCGTCACCGAGCCGGTCCTCCTGATCCTGAGCGACACCCACGACCGGGGCTGGCAGGCCTGGGACAACGGCCGCCCCGTGTCGATCCTCAGGACCGATCACGCGCTCCGCGGCGTCCCTCTCGGGCCCGGGAGCCACGTCGTCGAGTTCCGCTATCGGCAGCCGGCGTTCTGGCTGGGGCTGGGGGTCTCGGGCGTGACGGTATTGGGCCTGGCGATCGGCGGGGTGCTGGCGTGGCGGCG
>JBGQGN010000311.1:0-4631 GCA_041497395.1 Methylomirabilia bacterium | reverse complement strand
GCCTCTCCAGCGCAGCGGGAGGCGCTCACAGCGATCGCGAGCGGCCAGGGGGGCGGGCCGATAGGCGCCCTCGGCCCCCTGGTCGGACGGTTTGGCGGCTCCGAGGCGAAGCCGATCAGGATCGAGCGTAGCGGGATGCGCCGGTCGGTCTCGATTCCGGGCGTCCTCGACATCGCCATCGAGGGGATCGCGGGCGCCAATCAGGGTAAGCCGATTTACCTCGACAACGTCGGCCACCCGGCCGCGACCCGGCTCGCGCTGGCCAAGGCCTCCCGCAGCCACCTGCACGCCTTCGGCATCGACTGGGACGACACGTCGGGCCGGAACAATGGGCACTTCGCGCCGTTCACGTGGAGCTCCAGCTAAGCGGTAGCCACCCTGCGCCGTAGGACGATCGTCGCCGCGACCGTCGAGGCTACCCCTCGCGGTCCCGGCTGACCATCCCACCATCGACGATCACCCGCTTGACACGCTTCTCCAGCAGGGCTCGCTCCTCCCGGGTGCCCTCGCGGAGCTACGCCGGCCCTTCGCGGCGATCCGGAAAGTCGGGCCGGGCGCCCGGCTCGAGCGGGCCCATCAGGATGTTCTCCGGGTACTCGGTGAGGATCCGCCGGCGCATGCGAACGTTCGCCTCGAAGTCCGCCGAGGGGACAGGCTCGTGCGCGAAGTGACCGAACACGTCCCGGCCCCGCACCAGCTGCCCCGAGCCCCGTCCGACTGACTGGCGTCCCGACGCCGGCGTGTAGTCGTGGAGGATCGCGAAGCGCGCGACCCTCGCGCGGTTCGGGGCCGAGCCGTGGACCACGTTGGCGCTGAAGATGGCGACCTCGCCGGCTCGAAGCTCCATGTACACGGCCTGGCTCGGGTCGACCTCGCGCAGCCGCGCCACGCGGCGGTGCGCCTGCCCTGGGTTCTCGACGAGGTCGAAGGCCCGGACGCGGTCGTGGGTCCGCGGGATCACCGCGAGGCAGCCATTCTCCACCGTCGCATCGGAGATCGCCACGTAGACGATCGCCGGCGCGGGCTCGACGACGATGCGGGCCGAGTCCTGGTGCCAGCCGTAGTGCGTGCCCGACTCCGGCTCCTTGATCCGGAACACGGAGTCCGTCAGGAGGACATCCTCTCCAAGGAGATCGGCGACGGTATCGAGCAGCCCCGGGTGCGTCGCGTTCGCGTAGACCCAGTCGAACAGAAGATTGCACTTGATGTCGAAGGCCCAGTCCCGGTCCGCCGGGTGCTCGGTCTGGAACCGCTCGGCGGTCTCCCGGAACCGTCCGCACTCGGACCCGCTGAACACCGGGATGCCGGCGACGAACCCTTCCTCGCGAAACTGCTCGACCTGCGCGTGTGCGAGCGCCACGCCGCGGCCCCCGGGGGATCTAGGCGGCCCGTGCCGGCCCGAGGCTTTGAAGGAGCCGGCCATATCCGTGGAGCGGCCGCCCGTAGCCGACCAGCGACAGCGCCTCCCAGACCTGGGCCTGGTTGCTCGTGACGACGGGGCGGCCGGTCGCGGCCTCCAGCGCGGCGATGGCCGCGTGCCCCTGGAGCCCGGTGCAGGAGATGAACACCGCCTCCGCGCCGGGGACCGCAATCGACCGCCCGGCGGCGACGATCGCCTCCGGCGGGACGCTGGCGATCTCCGGCTCGGTCCGGAGGTGGAAGCTGCCGAACTCCACGACCTCGAGGCCGGAGGCGGTCAGGAACGCGTGGATCGCCTCGTTCACCTCGTCGACGTAGGGCGTCAGCACGGCGATCCGCCGCACGCCGAGGCGCCGGAAGGCCGCCACGGCTGCGGTGATCGGCGTCGTGAACGGGACGCCGGGCTTGGCGGCCTCGATGGCGCGCGCCACCCTGTCCAGGCCCGCGGCCACCGTGCCCGACGTGCAGGAGAAGGCCACCACGTCGATCCGGCCCCCGGGCAGCAGGAGCGCCGTGGCCCGGGAGAGATCGTCGACCATGCGGGAGAGGGTCGCCATCACCACCGGGTTCTCGAACGCGACCCGGCTCGCGACGACCGACACCGGATGGCCCGCGAGCATCTCGGCGAAGGCCGCCTCGCTCACCTGGTCGGTGGCGGGCACGACCAGGCCGATGCGCGGCGACTCCGGCGCACCCGGCTTCACCGGCGCCCCGATCGGCCCAATCGGCCCAACCGGAAGGTCCCGGACGATCATCGGCTCCTCCTCTACACGACCGTGCGGCCGCCGTCGACCGGCAGCGCGACGCCGGTGATGAAGCCGGCGTCCTCCGAGGCCAGGAAGAGCATCGCCCTGGCCACGTCCTCGGGCGTGCCCGCCCGCCCGAGCGGGCAGACCTCCTTCCACGCGGCGATGGTCGCTCCCATGTCGTACATCCCGCGGGTCATGGGCGTGTCGATGAAACCGGGGCAGACGCAGTTCACGCGGATACCGTGACGCGCTCCCTCGACCGCCGCCATCTGTGTGAGCTGGAGGATGCCGGCTTTCGACGCCGAGTAGGCGCCGTGCCCCTCCTTCGCCCGGATGGCCGCGCGGGAGGCGATGTGGACGATCGCTCCCCCGCCCTGCTCGCGCAGCGCGCGGAGCGCCGCCCGGGTGAGGAGGAAGGCGCCGGTCAGGTTCACCGCCATGACCTCCTCCCACTCCTTCTCGGAGGTGTCCTCGAGCCGCGCCACGCGGAGGATGCCGGCGCAGTTGACCACCACGTCGAGGCGGCCGAAGGCCCGGCGCGCCAAGGCGACCGCCGCGTCCACGTCCTCGGCGCGCGTCACGTCGCACGCGCACGCCTCCGCGCGGCCACCCCCCGCCCGGACCAAGGCCGCGGTCTCCTCGGCCGCCGCGCGGTTGACGTCGGCGACGACGACCGCCCCGCCCCTCTCGGCGAGGAGCCGCGCCGTCGCCCGCCCGATCCCCGACCCCGCGCCCGTGATCACGCCGACCTTGCCCGTGAACGTCATCGATTCCTCCCCCACCCCCCGACCCCTCGCTCTCTAGGCGTGCGTGAGTGCCACGTGGCCCCCGCCACCCGCGTCATCGAATCTCTCCCATGGTCTTCTCGATGGCGGCGCGGAGAATCGCCACTGTCTCGTCGATCTCCGCCTCCGTGATCACGAAGGGCGGCGCCAGCGTCACCACCTCGCCGCGCGTCCTGAGCATGAGCCCGGCCTCCTGCGCGTGCCGCGTGATCCGCATGCCCACGCGGAGATCCGGGTCGAAGGCCGCCTTCGTCCCACGGTCGGCCACGAGCTCCACGGCCGCCATGAGGCCGAGCCCGCGCACCTCGCCGACGCAGTCGAGATCCTCGAGGGTACGCAGCCGGTCCAGCAGATAGCGGCCGAGCTGGGCGACGCGCGGGACGAGCCGCTCGCGCTCCAGGATGTCCAGCGTCCGGAGCGCCACCGCGCAGCACACCGGGTGCCCGGCGTAGGTCGAGGAGTGCGCCCACCGCTCCGACGCCGGCGCCTCGTGGATCGCGCGGGCGATCGCCTCGCTCACCATCATCCCGCCGAGCGGCAGGTACGCGCTGGTGACGCCCTTGGCGAAGGTGAAGATGTCCGGCTGCACGCCCCAGTGCGTGAGCCCGAACCACTCCCCCGTCCGGCCGAACCCCGTGATGATCTCGTCGGCGATCAGGAGCACGTCGTGCCGGTCCAGGATCTCTCGCACCCGCGGGAAGTAATCATCCGGCGGGACGATGACCCCGCCCGCGCCCTGCACCGGCTCGGCCAGGAAGGCCGCCACGGTCTCCGGCCCTTCGCGGAGGAGCGTCTCCTCCAGCACGCGGGCCGCCGCCGCCCCGGGGCCCTCGCCGGGCCGGGCGAAGTCGCAGCGGTACGGGTAGGGCGAGCGGACGTGGAGGAACTCCGCGAGCCGGGGCTGGAACATCCGCGCGTAGTCGGGAATCCCGGTCGCGCTCATGCCCGCGATCGTCGCGCCGTGGTAGCCGTGCTCCAGCGAGATCACCTTGACCTTCGACGGCCGGCCGCGGCGCCGCCAGAAGTAGCGCGCCGTCTTGAACGCCGCCTCGTTGGCGTCGACCCCGCTGGTGGCGAGGAAGCTCGCCCGGAGCCCCGGGTACGCCAGCGTCTCGAGGCGCGCGGCCAGCTCGAGCGCCGGCGCGTTCGCGTAGCCGCTGTACGTGTTGGCGAAGGCGAGCCGCCGCATCTGGTCGGCCGCGGCCTCGACCAGCTCCTCGCGTCCGTGCCCCAGGTTGACGTTCCAGAGGCCGGCCAGCCCATCGATGTACCAGCGCCCCTCCGCGTCCTCGAGGCGGATGCCCTGGCCGCGAACGAGGACGGTGAGACGGCCCTTGTCCGCCGGATCGGTCATGGGGTGGAGGTAGCGCTCGTCGAGCGCGGCGTAGTGCGAGGTCATCGGCCTCTCCTCGGTCGAAGGTGACGGCGAGCCGGAGGCCGCCGAGAATCCATGAACCGAATCGTGGCCGCGCGGCACGAGCGTGTCAAGATCCGACCGGAGCCTGCCGTGGCCGCGCCGACGCGGCCACCCGCCATGACACCCCGGGACCGGTGGCTATACAGACCGAGCTTTAGGGCGCCAGATGCAGCGTTATCTCGTCGAGCGAACCGTCCAGCTGGTCCTCGTCCTGTTCTTCCTCTCGATCATGGTCTTCACGATCGTGCGGCTCATCCCCGG
>JBGQGN010000310.1:0-4666 GCA_041497395.1 Methylomirabilia bacterium | reverse complement strand
GCCACCGCGAGGAGCAGCGGCCCCAGCTCGAACGTGAGGGCGTGCCGGCCGAAGGGGAAGAGCTCGAGCAGCACCACGCTCGGATCGTGGGTCCGGAGAGACGCGAGCAGACGGTCCCGGCGGTCGGCGAGGTCGGCGGGCGTCGGCCGGCGACCGTCGGGGCGCGCGAGCCCGCTCGCCGCCTCGTTAGCCGCCACGAGCGGCGGGAGCGCCACGACCTCGGCGCCGCCCAGGTCGAGGTCCGGGACGGGCCGGCCGCCCTGGACGAAGATCACCGGCTCGCCGGCCCGCCCGAGCGCGCGCGCGAGCCGCGCCGCCCGCTCGAGGTGACCGAGCCCGAGAAGATGCTGGCAGTAGAAGAGGATCGGTCCGCGGCTCACGCAGCTGCCCTGGCTCTGCGGGAGTTGATCGGACGGATTCATCGGACGGGTTCCATCGGACGGCCTGCGGCCTGTGGCGGCCTGTGGCGGCCTGTGGGACTCATGGCTCGAGCGGCTCGTTGAGCCCGACGAGCTGGAGGAGCCCGTCGCCCCGACGACGCACGCGGTGAAGGCGCTCGGGGAGCAGGCGCAGGGGAGGCGGCGGGCCGAGGTCCCAGCGGAGCGCCGCGGCGATGACCGTTCGGATGACGCCCATGTGGGTCACCGCGGCCCACGTGGCGGGCCCGTCGCCTGGCGCGAGCTCATCGAGCCACGCGCGCACGCGGGCGAGGACCCGCGCCGGAGACTCGCCCCCCGGCGGCGTCGCCTCCCATCCGGCGCCGGTCGCGTCGTGGGCCACGGCGGCCCGCGCGCGCCCGGTCCACTCGCCCCAGTCTTGCTCCGCGAGCCGGGGTTCCACGACGGGAGCGACGGCGCCGAGGATCCGCGCGGTCTCGACGGCGCGGCCGAGCGGGCTCACGGCCCAGCCGAGCCGCCCGCCGGTCGCCAGCGCCCGGAGATCCGAGGGGAGCCGCCACCGTGCCGCCCGCTGGGCGCCCTCGGGTGAGAGTGGCGGGTCGGCCTGGCCGAGCACGCGCCCCTCGGCGTTCCAGGCCGTCGGCGCGTGACGGATCAGCGCGACGTAGATCGAGCGCATGGCAGGCCCAGCATCGCGAGCCCCGCGGCCAGGCGGTGCTGGAACGTCTCGAGGGTTCGCTCGGTCGCGACGAAGTGCCGGGCCGCGGTCCCCATCGTGCTCCGGAGGGCAGGGTCGTCCAGCAACCGGGCCACGCCGGTGGCGAAGGCGTCGGGCGTGGCGAGGGTGAGGAGCGCGCCGTCCGTGGCGATCATCGGGTCGGGCCCGGGTCCCGCGCACGCGACGACCGGCAGCCCCGCCGCGGCGGCCTGGAGGTAGACGACGTGGAAGCGGCCGGGGAAGGCGAAGAGGTCGGCGCCGAGATACGCGGCGGGCAGGCCCTCGGGCTCGAGTGATCCGAGGAACGCAACGCGGCCAGGGGGCAGAACCTCGAGCGCCTCCGCGACCGCGGCCCGCGCCGGCCCGTCCCCGACGACGGCCAGGCGCCAAGGCCGCGCGGGCGCCGCCGCGTGGAGGCGGCCGAGCGCCCCGCCGAGCAGACGATAGGCGTCGAGCTTCTTCATCTCGCGCATGGCGGCGACGGCGAGGATGACCGGGCCATCGGACTCGGGGAAGCGCCCGGCCATGGCGGCGCGGCAGGCCGCCCGTCGCTCCGCGGTGGCGTCGAAGCGCGCTGCGTCGACGGCCGGCGGGAGATCGAGGATCCGCTGGGCGGCGAAGCGCGGCCCCCGATGCGCCGCGACGCGCGGTCGGTCCCGCGGGCTCATCAGGAAGATGAGGTCGGCGCGGCGGGCCGCGAGCCGCGCGGCGCTGACCCACGGACGGAACGGCGTCCGGCGGCTCTTCGCCGAGAGGTAGGTGTCGATGAGGACGTAGGGGATGTCGAGCGCCGTCGCGACGGTCGGGCCGACGAGATCCGGGGCGCGGTAGTAGCTCTGGTAGGTGACCCACGCCCGCGGCTGCTCTTCGGGTTCCCCCCGGCGATACCGGGCGACGAGCCGCGCTGCCGTGAGCGCGGCGATGCGCTCGACGCGCGCGGCGTCCGCCGAGTCGAAGGCGCGACGGTAGGTGAGGAGCCGGCTCGCCAGGTGGGGCGCGAAGCCGAGGCCCCGAAACGCGGTCATCAGGAAACGCCCGAGCTCGCGATCGCCGGAGGGTTCCGTCTGGTACGGGTGCTTGACGGGCGTGTAGAAGGCGAGCGGCGTCATGACGGCACGCCCGGGGCGACCGCGGCCCCGGCGGGGGCTTCCGTCGCGCTGGGCAGCGTCGCCCGCAGGAGCCGGTGGATCCGGTCGGCCCCGGCGTCGAGGTCCCAGCCGTCGGCCACGCGCTCGATGCCCGCCGCGCCCATGTGGTGCCGCGCATCGGGGTCGCGCGCCAGGCTCTCGATGGCCGCCGCGAGCGCTCCGGCGTCCCCCGGCGGGACGAGCCGGCCGTGGAGCCCGTCGCGCACCAGCTCGGGGATCGCCGCGGCACGTGTGGCGACGACCGGCAGTCCCTGGGAGAGCGCCTCGACGACGACGTTCGGCAAGCCGTCACGGTCGCCGTTGGGCGCGACCTCGGAGGCGAGGAGGAGGAGATCGCTCGCCCGATACTGCGCCCGGACCGCCAGCTGATCGAGTGGCCCCGCCCATGTGACCCGCTTCGCCAGGCCGAGCGCTTCGACGCGGGCGCGGAGGGCGGCCTCGAGCGGTCCGTAACCCACCACGGTGAGCCGGATCGCGGCCCGCACCCGCGCCACGGCCTCGAAGAGGGTCGCGTACCCCTTCTTGGGCTGGAAGCGGCCGACGGCCAGGAGCCGCAGCGGGTCGCCCGGGTCGGTGCCGTCCCTTCGAGACCCGAACGCCGGGGGCGCCGCGAAGAGCTGGCGGTCGAGCCCGTGGTAGACGAGCTCCACCCGCCCGGGGGCGAGGGCGTCCAGACGGGCCTGCCCGGCCGCCGTGCAGGTCACGGCGAAGCGCGCTTCGGCGAGCTTCGCCCGGAGCTCCCAGTCCGGGGTCGTCCAGACGTCCTTCGCGTGCCCCGCGAGGCTGTAGTCGAGCCCGCTCATGGCCGCCGCGTAGCGCGCGACGGATGCCGGCGTATGGAGGAAGTGGGCGTGGAGGTGCGCGGCGCCGGCCGGCAGCTCGGCCGCGAGCACGCCGGCCTGACCGAAGCGCCGGCCGCGGTTCGGCGTCGGATCACGCAGGACGTCGCGGAGCCACAGGCGGAGCGCCCGCAGGTAGCGGCGTGGCGCGCGCGCGAGCGTCCGGGCGTGGCCCGCGAGCACGCGCCCGGGCGCCTCGTGGAGGTACTCCGGCAAGTACGTGACCGCCGCCCGGATCGTCGCGTGGACGGGGTGCGTGAGGCGATCGTAGGGACGCCGGAGCGAGACGATGTGGAGCGGGAGCCCGCGCCGCTCCAGCGCGGCCAGCTCGTGTGCGATGAACGTCTCCGAGACGCGCGGGTAGCCCTTGAGGACCACGACGACCAGGGGCGGGGCGATCGAGGGCCGCATGGGCGCGGCCGTCGGCGAAGCGCTCAGACGGCTCGCCGGGCGGAGGCGCGCCGGAGGACGCCCGGACGCTCCAGCCCGCGGATCCTCGGACGGGGCGGCCCTTCGACCCGCCATTTCGCGACGGCCTGGTTGATGAAGCGAAGGCCGTCGAGGAGGCCCGGGACCCGATGGGCGGCCGGCGGCGGCTGCTCCGGCAAATGGATGATGGCCTCCGCGAGTGTCTCGGGCGTGAGGCGGGTGGGGTCGAGCGTCTGTGCGAGCCCCAGTCTCGCGGCGGCCTGGGCCCGGAGGAGCTGCTCGGCGCGCGGCGTCACGCGCGGCACGATCAAGCTCCGCTTCTTGAGCGACAGGACCTCGCAGAACGTGTTGTAGCCGCCGAGGCACACCACGGCCGCCGCCTTCTCGACGAGGTTCTCGAGGTGCTCGTGGAACTCGAGCGTGGTGACGCGCGTGAGCCGCGCCGCGCGCCGCTCGAACGCGGCGCGCTCTCGCGCCGGCAGGAACGGTCCGTACACGATGAGCGCCGGCCACGGGAGCCGGCCGTTGAACCGCTCGTAGGCGCTGAGCGTCGCGTCGACGAGCAGGGCGCCGTCCCCGCCGCCCCCGGGCGTCACCAGGAGGAAGGGGCCCTGCTGGACCGTGGCCTGGACGTCGGCGGGCAGGGTAACCTCGGGGTTCGTCTCGCGGGGGAGATAGCCCGTGAAGGTCGTCTTGGCGGCGACCTCGGCTGGGAACCCGTAGGCCTCGATCGGATCGTAGACCTGCGGCAGCCCGTAGACCCAGATCTGGTCGTAGAAGCGCTTGAGAGCCGGGATCACACGCTTGCGCCGCCACTCCTCGGCGAGTGACGTCGGGTCGTCCATGATGTCGCGAAGCCCGAGGACGAGCCGCGTTCCTCCCTGGCGGCGCAGCAGCGCGAGGGTGCTCCGCACCTCGCCGAGCAGCCCGAGCGGCTCCTTGTCGACCAAGAAGAGATCAGGCCGGAAGACCCGCGCCGTGTGCTCGATGATGGAGGCCCGGAGCGCGAGGGTCTGCTCGACGTGGAAGTCGAGATTCAGGCTCGTGTACTCGCCGTTTCGCCGCTTAATGATCCCGGGCACGCGGACGAAGTCGACGCGGGAGCGGAAGCTGAAGCGCCCCAGGATCGGGGAG
>JBGQGN010000309.1:0-4672 GCA_041497395.1 Methylomirabilia bacterium | reverse complement strand
GCAAAGGACGAGCGCCTCCGGCACCGGGACCCCGGTCCCCCGCAAGGCCGCGATCACGCGAAACTCCCGCTCGACGGCATGGGCGGACGGCAGGAGCTTCCCGGGAGGCTTCCGGCGGAGCACGTAGTCGCCGCTCGACGCACGCAGGTGGTAGGTGGGGTTCGACTGGCCGCCCAGGAACTGCCGGACCTCGACCGGCCCCACGAAGCCCGGCAGCCGGCCGGCGAGGTACCTCTCGAGGGCGTGGACGTCGAAGCGGTGCGCCTCGCGGACCGGTGCGGTGCCGGGCACCGCCGTCCCGCCGGGCGGCATCCGGTCAGACGGCGCCGCGCGCCGTCAGATCCCCGAGCACCGCGAGCGCGCGCGCGACGTCGGCCTCGTCGTTGAACACGTGCACCGACAGGCGCACCCGCGCGTCACCGGCCCAGACCAGCACGCCTGCGTCCCGGAGGGCGCGCTCGACCTCCAGGGAGTGGTCCGTCGCGAACACGATGTTGCCCGCGCGCTCCTCGGGCGCTTCGGGCGTGAGGACCGTCAGGCCCAGCTTGATCAGCTCGGTCCGGAGCGCTCCGCCCAGCGCGAGCACGTAGGCCTCCGACGCCCGGGGGTCGATGCGGTCGAGGGTACGCAGGGCGCTCTCCAGCACGTAGACGGGAAGGAACGGAGGGTTACCCGCCTCGAAGCGCGAGCCATCCTCCCGCACGCGGTACTCCGTGCGACGCCGCCAGTCGTCCTCGCGGAGCGTGGAGTGCCAGCCTACCCAGGGCGCCGCGAGGTCGGGCCAGCGCCGGCTGTTCACGTAGAAGACGCCGACGCCGTGGACGGCGAGCACCCACTTGTAGCAGCAGGCGACGACCACGTCACAGAGCGTGCCGTCGACGGGAACGACGCCGAGAGCGTGGGAGGCATCGACGATCAGCCGCGCCCCCACCCGGTCGGCGAGGCCGCGCAGGCGGCCGAGGTCGTGGCGGGCGCCCGTGAGGTAGGCCACGTGGCTCACGGCGATCGCGCGCGTCCGCCGATCGACTGCCGCGGCGATCTCGTCGTGGGTCACGACAGGCTCCCGGCCGACTGCGCGGACCTCGACGCCGCGCGGTCGGAGCCGCTGCCAGGCGAGGAGGACCGAGGGAAACTCGCTCTGGCCCACCACGACGTTGTCGCCGGCGCGCCAGTCGATCCCCTCGGACGCCACGTGGAAGCCCTCGGAAGCGCTCCCGAGAAACGCGATGTCCTCGGGACGCCCGCCCAGACGGGCCGCGAGGGCCACCCGGGTGCGGTCCGCCGCCGCGAAGAAGCGCTCGCGCCCGGGCATGCCGTCGCCCTTGTCGAGAAGGAACTGGGTCGCGGCCGCGAGGTTGGCACGAAGGACGGGGGCTTCCCCGCCCGTCGCGAGGTGCGCGACGTGGTCGATGCCGATGAACGCCGTCTTCGGGATCAGGCCGGGCATGGGCACCTCACTCGAAGGGGAGCGGGGCCCCGGCCCGGAGAGCGTGCACGAGCTCGGGCGCGAGCGCCCCCTCGCACGCCTCGGCAACGGGTCCCTGGAGACGGATGGACCAGTCCGGCCGGACCTCGACGACCAGCTCCCCACCGGGACTCTGGATGGTGATGCGCCCGCCGGCGAGGCCGTTGCGGACTGCCGCGGCGGCGACGGCGCAGGAGGACGAGCCCGACGCCAGGGTGAACCCGGCCCCCCGCTCCCAGATGCGGATCTCCACCCGGTCCCGCGCCAGGACACGCGCGAACTGGACGTTCGTGCGGTTGGGGAAGGCCGCGTGGGTCTCGATCCGTGGCCCGAGCTGCCGCACCTCGTCATCGTCGAGCGTGTCGGTGAAGACGACGCAGTGGGGATTGCCGACCGAGACGCACGTCACGGTGAGGAAGCGGTCGCCCACCTGGAGGGGGACGGCCACGACCTCGCGATCCGGGCCGTGCATGGGGATCTCGGGCGCGCGGAACGTCGCGTGCCCCATCTCGACCGTCACCTGGTCCACGCGCTCCCCGGCGAGGTGGCACACGGCCTCGACGACACCGCCCTTCGTCTCGATCCGCATCGGCGACTTCCGCAGACCGCCGCGCTCCCACAGGTACTTCGCGAAGATCCGGAGGCCGTTCCCGGACTTCTCGGCCTCGCTCCCGTCGGGATTGAAGATGCGGAGCCCCACGTCGGCGACGTCGGACGTCGTCCGGAGCAGGATCCCGTCCGAGCCGACCCCCCAGTTGCGGTGACAGATCCAGCGGATCGCGGGTGGCCCGAGCGGGAAGTCTATGTCCCGCTCCTCCATGACGAGGTAGTCGTTGCCGAGCCCGTGCCCCTTCGTGAATCGCGCCATCGGCTACCCGCGGACGACGATGCGCCAGACCACTAGGCCCAGCGTCACGACCGGAGCGTCCGGGTGCCTCACGGACCAGGCGCGGGACATCCAGGGGCCTCGGGTGCGTCAGCGCTGGCCGAGGGGGACGTAGGTCGCCTGGCGCGAACCCTGGTACTCGGCACGCGGCCGGATGAGGCGGTTGTGGGCCTGCTGCTCCAGGATGTGGGCCGTCCACCCCGAGACCCGGGAGACCACGAAGATCGGCGTGTACAGGTCCGGGTCGATGCCCATCGAGTAGTAGGTCGACGCGGAGTAGAAGTCGACGTTGGCGTGCAGGCCCTTCTCGGCGTTCACCACCCGCTCGATGATGCGGGACATCTCGAACCACTTGAGCTCACCCGCCTCCCGCCCCAGCTGCTCGGACAGGCGCCGGAGGTGGGTCGCCCGCGGGTCCTCGGTGTGGTAGACGCGATGCCCGAACCCCATGATCCGCTTCTTCTGGGCGAGAGCGTTCTTGATCCACGTCTCCGCCCGGTCGACGTCGCCGATCTCGAGGAGCATCCGCATGACGGCGACATTCGCCCCGCCGTGGAGCGGACCCTTGAGGGTGCCGATCCCCGACACCACGCCCGAGTACATGTCGGACAGGGTCGCCACGGTGACGCGCGACGCGAACGTCGAGGCGTTCAGCTCGTGATCCGCGTGGAGGAGGAGCGCGGTGTCCATCGCCTTCTCGGCGAGGGCGCTCGGCTTCCGGCCGGAGAGCATGTAAAGGAGGTTCCCGGCGAGCGACAGACGCGGGCTCGGAGGGATCGGCGCCTTGCCCTTCCGGATCCGGCTCCACGCCGCGACCAGCGTGGGCACCTGCGCCTGGATGCGCACGGCCTTCCGCAGGTTTGCCTCCCGGGAGTTGTCGCCCGCGTCCGGATCGTACACCCCGAGCGCCGAGACAGCCGTCCGGAGGACGTCCATCGAGTCGGACTTCCGCGGGAGGCTCCGGACCAGCGTCAGGACCTTGGCGGGCAGCCGCCGCTGGGTCGCCAGGGCCTTCCGGAGGCTCTCGAGCTCCACACGCTTGGGCAGCGCGCCGTTCCAGAGCAGGGCGACCGTCTCCTCGAATGAGGAATGCGCCACGAGGTCGTGGATGTCGTAGCCCCGATAGAGAAGGCGCCCCCGATCACCGTCGATGAAGCAGATCTCGGAGGTCGACACGACCACGTCCTGGAGTCCGGTATCGGTCGTCTGAGTCGTCATGAACCGCCCTCGTCGGCGCGCACGGAATTGGCCGAAACACGCGCGGCCCCGCATCGGGGGCCGCTTCGTACAGGAGTCATTGTGACACACGGTCCCGGGGCGCCGCAACCGGACCGCCGCGTGATGGAGCAGGCAGGAGATCGTCCCGGGGGCGCCGCCGGGACCGCGGTCATCCGGTCAGTGCGGCCGTGCCTGAGGGACGCCGTGCTTCCGCATCTTGGCGTAGAGCGTCGGCCGGTGGAGACCCAGGAGCCGCGCCGCGGCCTGCTTGTTCCAGCGCGTCGCCTCCAGCGCCGCGAGGATCGCCTGCCGCTCGCGCGCCTCGAGATTCAGGGTCTCGGGCGCCGCCGCCTGAGCCGCCCGCAGCTCGCGCCGGAGGCGGCGGCGATCGAGCGCGTTGGCGAGCACGGTGAGGAGCCGCTCGGGAGCGAGATCGCCGGGCGCTTCGAGGTAGTCCCACGCGCCGGCGGCGCGGGCCTGGAAACCCTGGGTCCGCCCCCCGGGCTCGGTCACGGCCACGACGGGGAGGTCCGGCCACCGACCGGAGATGTCCGCGATGAGAGCGCCAGCTCCCTCGCCCCGGCCGAGGCTCACCAGCACGGCCTCGACGTCACCCGCGCCGATTGTCTCCAGAGCGTGAGCCGACGAGCCGGCAAGCCTGAGTTCGTAGGGGTGTCCCTCGAAGGTCTGGCGGATACCCCCCACCAGGGTCTGATCCGGGTCCACGAGCAGGACGCCCACCTGCGCCATGGCCTGTCTGGAAGCCTAACATGACCGCGGCTTCCAAGGGAGACGTCCCGAACGGAGCCACCCCGGCCGTCAGGCCGAGGGTTGCTGGATCGCTCCGAGCCTCCAGGGGTTCGCGCCCACCGGCCGGACGAAGGTCCAGTACTCCACGAACCGTGTCGGCTTCGTGGCGCTCCCCTCGACCACTTGACCGGTGGCCTCGTCGAGGACGTAGTCCATGGCGCCGGCCCGGATCTCCGCCGTGACGAGATCCCGTCCATGCTCCTGCCACGCCTCCGTGAGGGCGACGGAGTCGATGGTCACCTGGTCGACGCGATTCCGCCGGCCCCTCTCACGGAGACGCGCCATGTCCCCTT
>JBGQGN010000308.1:0-4686 GCA_041497395.1 Methylomirabilia bacterium | reverse complement strand
GTTGGGGGGGGGGGGCGCGGGGCTGCGGGGGTGGGGGGGGTTGGGTTGTTGTTGGCCGCGCCCCGGCCCCGCGGGGTGGGTCGTTTGTGTCGCCGTTTTTATCCGGGGGGGGGGGGGGGGGCCCCGCGGCCGTCGCGGCAGGGCGTGCGTCCATGGGCTCTTCCTCAGTGCTCGGCGATCTCCACGCTGTCGTGGCCAAGGGCGCCGTGGCTACGACCGAGCCGCGCCCCGGCATCACCGGATGGTGCGGTCAGACTAGCCCGGCCGGCGGAAACCGGTCAAGGATGGCCGCGCCCCTTCGAACGGGCCCGGCGAGCGCCGTGACCGACCCGGCCAAGGTCCTCAGCATCTCCCGGAAGCTACCGCCGTCGTGCAAGCGTTGGCCACGGCACGGAAGGCCTCGCCCCGCAGGCTGACCCGGGGCCCTCACCGCCTCGGCGGCGTCAGACCTTGAAGCGGGGGCGGAACACGCGACGGATCAGGTAGGGATTGGCGCCGAGGTGGTAGAGGCTCGTGATGTCCCCCGCCTGGAGCGCCGTCCGCTCGTCCGCCTTCAGCTCGTGACCGGCGAGATCCTCGTCGGTCACGCGCTCCCGGGTCGCATGCTGGCGCGCCAGCGCGGTCAGCAGCTTGTTGAGAGCATAGGATGTGCGGCTGTTCATCGCTCTACCCACACGGTCGCGCAGCCCGTGATCCATTCCGGCACCGGCTCGTAGGCGAGGACCTCGCCCTTCCAGCCCGGCACGGCCGCGAGCAGCGCGATCCAGTTGCGGATCTCCTGGCCACCGTTCCCGCCGTCCCGCTCGATCTCGTCCGGGGTGAGGCGGGCAAGCGCGTCGACATCGGCGCGCGCGACGTGATCCAGCACCCACTGGTCCCACTCCGGGTTGATCCGACCGGTCTCCGGAGTGCCCACCCAGTGCGACAGGCCGCCGGTGGCCAGCACGGCGATGCGCTCCGCAGCCGGGCGGGATCGGATGAAGCTGCCGACGAACGCGCCCACGTCGTGGCAGCGCCCGAGAGCCGGGAGCGGGGGCGCCGCGCAGTTCGTGTAGAGCGGCGCGACGGGAATGTCGCCCTCCGGCAGGAGGAAGTGCAAGGGGACCGACAGCTCGTCCCAGCTCTCGATCTCGTAGGAGTACGCGAAGTCGAAACCGGCGGCGAGCCCGCGCTCGAGGAGCGCCATGCCCCATTCCGGGGCCCCGGGCACTTTCCGCGGCGGAAGCCGCATCAGTCGAGCACCGCCCGGGCTGGGAGCATCGTAGCTCCCCGCCAGGCCGACGCAGAAGGCGGGCATGTTGCTGTACGGGAAGTTCTGGAGGTGATCGTTCACGAACATCATGATCAGGTCGGGGCGTGCGGCGGCAAGCCGCCGGCGGATCTCGTGGAAGCCCGCGTACAGCCGGTCGCGCTGCTCGGGCTTGCCGATGTCGGGCTTCCCGGTGACGAGCGGCGCGTGGGACGTCAGCGCTGCGGCGACGATCTCGGCCATGGATCCTCCGATTCGTTCAGGATGACGCGTTCTCAGACGGCCGCACCCTGGCCGATCCCGCCCCGGAGCGCGCCCGGCTCGCTCGACCCCCACAGGACCTCGTGGCCCGGTGGGAGCGCCCGGCTGTTCGGCATCGAGAGCCAGAGCCGGTAGAGAAGCCGCACGTGGCCGCTGCCGGCGTCGTCCTCGAACGCGGTCCGCGCGTGGTAGATGACGTGGTTGTTGACGAGCTGTATGTCGCCGGGCTCGAAGCGCATCGCGAAGGACAGCTCGTCGGCCAGCGCCATCAGGAGCTCGATCGCCTCCCGCTGCTCGACGGTCAAGGGCGGCACCCCCGGCACCATCTGGGCGACCTCGATGAAGGTCAAGGAGTAGTGGCTGGTGAACTTGCCGTCGCGCACGCCGAAGACCGGCAGGGGGTACACGACGTCGTGGTGGCTCGCCTCCTCCCCGAAGCGGCTGCGATAGACGTCCCGGTAGAGGAGGGCTGCGAGGTCCGGCCGGCGCCGGATCATCTCGTTGTGGACGGCAACGGAGCTTGCCAGCTTGCTGATCCCGCCCGCCCGGGCCTGCTTCGCGCAGAGGAGACCGACCACGTCGCAGCGGTCCGTGTGGAACCTGAGCGGTCCGTTCGAGAGCGTGCGGGCGTACGAGGAGAGTACCGTGCCCGGGCCGCCCTTCGCCGACGGGATCTGACCGTAGCGCTCGCCGACGGTCTGGCCCTCGTCTCGGATCTCGCGCATCAGCTCGCCGTGTCGGTTCTGGAACACGGGCCGGCCGAGGTGGCTTCCGAGCCCGAACCAGATCTGCCGGAGCTCGTCGGCCGTGTAGCGCTCGACCGGCAGGCCACGCAGGGTCACCAGGCCACAGCCGTCCTCAAGCTCGCGGGCCACCTCGGCGAGCGTGACGGTGAGCCCCCGGAGCGGGAAGCACCCCTGCGTGGTCTCGTGCCACGGGACCCCGGCCGACCGGGCCGCGTCGAGAGCCGTGTCGATCTCGGCGACGGCCGCCGCGCCGAGCCGGCGGACCCATCGTGCCGAGCGCGCCATCTCCTCGCCGCGCCAGGCGCAAGCGCCGGTGATCGGCGTCGGGGCCGTCATGGTGCGCCAAGGATAGCAGAGTCCGGAATTCGTGGCCGCGGCCGGCGAGCGGGAGAAGGCCTCTCGCGCCGGTCGGAGGGCCCGGCGAGCGGCCCCCGAAGGGCCGTACACTGGGTGCGGGAACGGCATGCGCGCCACGGACGACCCGACGAACGACGAGCGCCTCGCCAACCGCGCCATCGAGCTCGCCGAGGCGCTCCTTCGCGAGGCGCGCGCCCAGCAGACCCCAGAAGAGCACACCCAGGCCAAGAAGCTCGCCCGCATGATGGCCGATCCGCATGGCAAGGAGCTGACGATCGCGCTGGCGGATCAGGCCTTCCGGAGCCACCGCCCCGAGCGCATCGCCGACCAGCTCGCCTACCTCCTCGAGCGCCACGGGGTGCCCCGGTACATGGACTGGTGGGAGCGCGCCGCGCTCCTCCTGGGCGGAGCCATGGCGCACTACCTCCCCAGCCTGGTGGTCCCCCCCATCGTGAACCGACTGCGCCACGAGACCCAGAACGTCATCCTGCCCGGCTAAGAGGAAGACCTCCGCCGCTACCTCGAAGAGCGGCGACGGGCGGGCATGCGGCTGAACCTCAACCAGCTCGGCGAGGCGATCCTGGGCGAGGCGGAGGCGGCGCGCCGCCTCGAGGCGTACCTCGCGCTGCTCGCTCGCGACGACGTCGAGTACATCTCGGTGAAGGTCTCGTCGGTCTTCAGCCAGATCGATCTCGTCGCCTTTCGCGCGACCGTGGCATGCGTTGCCGACCGGCTCCGAACGCTCTACCGGGCGGCCGCCCGTCATCGGTACCGCCACCCCGACGGACGGGTCACGCCGAAGTTCATCAACCTCGACATGGAGGAGTACCGCGATCTCGATCTCACGGTGATCGCGTTCCGCGAGGTTCTGGACGAGCCGGAGTTCCAGTCCCTGAGTGCGGGAATCGTGCTACAGGCCTACCTGCCCGACTCGCATCGCGTGCAGCGGGCCCTCACGGAATGGGCGATCGCGCGCCGGAGCCGCGGAGGCGCGCCGATCAAGCTGCGCATCGTCAAGGGGGCGAACCTGGCGATGGAGCGCATCGAGGCGGCCGTGCACGGATGGCCCCAGGCGCCCTACGAGACGAAGATCGAGGTCGACGCCAACTACAAGCGCATGGTCGGGTACGGCTGCCGCCCCGAGCACGCGGAGGCCGTCCACCTGGGCATCGCCAGCCACAACCTCTTCGACATCGCCTACGGCCTCGTGCTGCGCGAGGCCCACGACGTCCTGCCGTGCGTCGAGTTCGAGATGCTGGAAGGCATGGCCAATCACCAGGCGCGGGCGGTGCGTGCACGCGCCGGAGCCCTCCTGCTCTACGCGCCCGTGGTCCGGGCGGAGGACTTCCACAGCGCCATCGCGTACCTGGTCCGCCGGCTTGACGAGAACACGGCGCCCGAAAACTTCCTCCGTCATGTGTTCGACCTCGAGCCGGGCTCGCCGGAGTGGAACATCGAGCGCGATCGCTTCCGCGGCGCGTTCGGCCTCACGGCGGCGCTCTCCGACGCCCCCCGCCGCACCCAGGATCGGGAGGCCGAGGCTCGCGCCCGTCCGGTGCTGCAGCCCCTCGATGCCCGCTTCGCGAACGATCCCGACACCGACTGGACTCTCACGCAGAACCGCGCGTGGATCGTTGACTGCGTGGACCGCTGGCGGGCACGCTTGCCGGAGATCATCCCGCTCCAGATCGGCGGCGAGCTTCGCACGGGCTCGCGGGAGGCGGAAGGCCGCGATCCCTCGCGCCCGGATTGCGTCGCCTATCGCTACGCGCTCGCGGGCCGTGCGGACGTTGACCGCGCGCTCACCGTCGCCCGGGCCGCGCAGCCAGCGTGGGCCGGGCACCCGGCCACGGAGCGCGATGCCCGGCTCGAGGCGTGCGCGGCCGAGCTCAACCGGCGGCGCGGCAACCTCATCGGCGCGATGATCCTCGACGGCGCCAAGACGGTGACCGAGGCTGACGCCGAGGTCTCCGAGGCCGTCGACTTCGCACGCTACTACGCCCGCACGCTGCGCGAGACGGCCGGCGAGCTCGCCGACTGTCGCATGGAGCCGCTCGGCGTCGTGGTCGTGGC
>JBGQGN010000307.1:0-4693 GCA_041497395.1 Methylomirabilia bacterium | reverse complement strand
CGATGTCCGCCGACCCATCGGTCGAGCCATCGTCCACGACGACGATGTCCAGGGGCCGGTAGGTCTGGGACCGGATGCTCTCCAGCGCTTCCTGAAGATAGCGCTCCCCGTTGAAGACCGGTACGATGCAGCTCACGACAGACGAAGGCATCGGTCAGCCCTCGAAGACCTCGTGCAACTGGCGTCGTCTGGCGCGTGTCTTCACGATGCAGAATGGTTGGTGGCCGAGCGGCCTGAGGGTAGCGCATCCCCACGGCCTCCGGCAAGTCACCGTATGATCGGTGCTGCATCGACAGTCACCGCATGATCGAATCCTTGGACGCTTGGATGGCTCGAGGCAGGGATCCGATGGGTCATGTGCAGGGGGCGCGATGAAGGCTCGCGAAATGGCCCTGGCCGCGCTCACCTCGATGATCTGGGGTCTGGCGTTCGTCGCCGTCAAGTTCGCCCTGGAAGACTTCTCGGCGCCTCAGCTCACGGCGATCCGCTTCCTGATCGCATGTCTGCCGGTCTTCCTGGTGCCGCGGCCCCGGATCTCGTGGGCGTCGATCGTGCTGATCGGGATGACGCTCTGGCATGGCCCTGATCCTCGGTGGCCTCGCCGTGATCGTTCTGCCTGCGGCCTGGGCTGGTTCGCCGAGCCCAGGCCGGAGCCAGCCGTGAGAACCGGGACACCCGTGCCGTGTGGACGGAAAGGAGCGTGAAGCCGATGAGCCTCGCCGAGGCTCGGATCCGGGAGTTCCTCGCCGCCAAGGAGGTCGTCGTGCTCGCGACGGTGCAGGCCGACGGCGCGCCGCTGGCGATGCCGATGTGGTTCCTGCAGGACCCGGAGGCCTTGACCATGATCAGCGTCGCGGGCACCCAGAAGATCCGCAATCTCCACCGTGACCCGCGCGTCTGTGCGATCGCCGAAGGGGGCGTGACCGGCGACGTGCGTGGCGTGAGCGTGCACGGGCGTGCGGAGTTCCTGTCAGACGGGCCCGAGCGGCGGGCGCTGGCCGAGCGCTTCGTGGAGAAGTACCGCCCGTACCTCGAGCGTCGCTGGGGCGGCCGGGCCATGCCGGCGGACCGCGTGATGTTCCGCATCGTCCCTTCGCGCGTGCGAAGCTGGGGGCTCGACTGAGTCAGCTCGGAGGTCCAGCCCAGGGCGCGCCGGGAGCTCGGGCGAGCCTCCCGGGGCTCTGATGGAGGAGGCTCTCGTTGAGATCGTGAACCTCGGAGAGAAGTTCTCTCGCATCCATGACTACTGGAATCCTCGGATCACGGGCGAGCTGAACGATAGCTACGTGAAGCTGGTCAAGCTCAGAGGTGAATTCGTCTGGCACCACCACGAGGCGGAGGACGAGCTCTTCCTCGTGATCGAGGGACGCCTTCGCATGCAGTTCCGCGATGGCGACCAGGACCTCGGGCCAGGCGAGCTGATCATCGTCCCCAGAGGCGTGGAGCACTGCCCGCTCGCCCTCACAGACGAGGTCCACGTGGTGCTCCTCGAGCCCCGGACCACGCTGAACACGGGCAACGTCGTGGAGGAGCGGACCGTGAGACAGGAGGAGCGGATCTAGAGTCGGCGAGTGGCGGCCCCCGCGCGGAGGGTTGGTGCCCGCGCCGCTACGCCGGCTTCAGGGCGGCGTGAGCGGTTGCGTGGCCTGGGCCAGCCACGCGGCGGTCTCCCGGTCGACCTTCGGCGTGATCGCCTCCCGCACGCGCGCGTGGTACGCGTCGAGCCAGGCGAGCTCCGCCGGCGTGAGGAGCGCCGGGTCGACGAGGGTGCGGTCGATCGGCGCGAGCGTCAGGGTCTCGAAGCCGTAGAGGGTGACCTCGCCGCCGGGCGGCGCCGGCTCGGGCGCGACCACGACCAGGCTCTCGATGCGGATCCCGTACTCCCCGGCCTTGTAGTAGCCGGGCTCGTTGGAGACGATCATTCCGGGGCGGAGCGCCACGCTGTTGCCCACCTTGGAGATCCGCTGCGGGCCTTCGTGGACCGACAGGTAGCTGCCGACCCCGTGGCCCGTGCCGTGGTCGTAGTCCAGGCCGGCGTCCCAGAGCGGGGCGCGGGCGAGGGCGTCGAGCTGGGATCCAGTGGTTCCTTTCGGGAAGCGCGCCATGGCGAGCGCGATGTGGCCCCGGAGGACGCGCGTGAACCGGTCCCGCTGCTCGGCCGTCGGCGGGCCGATGGCGACGGTCCGGGTCACGTCAGTCGTTCCGTCGAGATACTGCGCCCCGGAATCAACCAGATACAGCATCCCGCGCTCGATCCGCCGGTCCGTGCGCGGCGTCGCGCGGTAGTGGACGACGGCGCCATTCGGGCCCGCGCCCGAGATCGTGGGGAAGCTCACGTCGTGGAAAAGGGGCTCCTCCGCGCGCAGGGCGTCCAGGTGTTCGGCCGCGGTGATCTCGGTGAGGCGTCCCGCGGGCCCCTCACGGGTGAGCCAGGCGAAGAAGCGAGCGAGAGCGATGCCGTCCTTCTCGTGGGCGCTCCTAGCCCCGGCCAGCTCCACGTCGTTCTTGGTGGCCTTGGGGAGGAGGCAGGGGTCGGTCGCCCGCGTCACCGTCGCGCCGGCGGCGGTGAGGCGCTCGATGATCCACGCTGCCGTCGAGCTCGGATCAGCCTGCACCGTCCGGCGCGCCGCTCCCAGGCGGTCCAGTGCAGGACCGAGCGCATCCGCCGCCAGCACGCGCACCCCCTCGCCGAGGTGCTCCAGGAGGCCAGGCGTGGGCTTGGCCGGATCCACGAAGAGGTCCACGGCCGCGTCGCGGTGCACCACCGCGAACGCGAGCGGAAGCGGCGTGTGGGCGACGTCGCTGCCCCGGACGTTGAGGAGCCATGCGATCGAGTCGGGAGCGGTGAGGACCACCGCGTCGACGGCATCGTGCGCGAGGAGCTCGCCGATCTCACGCCGCTTGTCCGGGGAGGGCCGTCCGGCGTGCTTCAGGTCGTGGGGGACGATCGGACCGCGGGGCGGCGGCGGCTGGTCGTCCCAGACCCGGTCCACGAGGTTCTCGGGGACGGGAACCAGCACGGCGCCCACCTTGCCGCACATGGTCTGGAGACGCTCTACGCTCTCGATCGTGTGGAGCCACGGGTCGTAGCCGAGCCGGTCACCCTGGCGGAGCCGCGGGCGGAGCCACTCGGCGGGTGGGCTCTCCGTCACGTGGTGGTACTCGAACACGTCAGCGGGAGCTTCGTCCCGCACCTGGAGCGTGTAGCGGCCGTCGACGAAGATCGCTGCCCTGTCGGTCAAGACCACCGCGAGCCCCGCGGATCCGGTGAAGCCCGTAAGCCAGGCGAGGCGCTGGGCCCGGGGTGGGACGTACTCGCCCTGGTGCTCGTCGGCTCGCGGGACGAGGAAGCCCGCGAGGCTGTCCTTGCCCAGCTCGGTCCGGAGTCGCGCGACGCGCTCGTGGATCGTCATTCCGTGAAATATAACAGGTTTGGCCGAGCGCTCGCCCGGCGCGCGTGGCGCGCCGGCACCATGCTAGACTGCCGACCTTGCCGGGCCCTCATGCTTCGAGATCGAGCCATCGCTCCGCGATGCGCGCGGCCATCTCCGACAGCGCGTTGCGCGAGCGCCGCGCCGCGCCCAGGTCGTGGCCGACCCCGGGCTCGAGGTGGAGGGCTGTCGGAACCGGAATTCCGGCCAGGGCGCTCCGAAGCTCCGCCACCGAGCCGAACGGGTCCGTGGTTCCGTGGACGAAGAGCGCGGGCGTGCGGAGTCGCGGGAAGTGCGCGACCCGGAGCTCTCCGGGCCGTCCCGGCGGGTGGAGGGGATAGGCGAGCAGGAGGAGCGCACGCGCCAAGGCCGGCTCCTCCGCGGCGAGCAGGCTCGCCTGACGGCCGCCGTAGGAGTGACCGCCGAGCCCGACACGTCTGGGACCGGTGCGCGCCAGCGCCGCCACGGCCGCCCGGAGCCCGGCGCGGTCGCGCGCGGCGCCGGCCGGCGACGGCGGCCCGTGCGGGCGAGCCTGGCGAAACGGCAGGTCGCAGCGAAGCACCACGACGCCTCGGGTTGCCAGCGCCTCGGCCAGCGCGACGAGGAGCGGGCTGTCGGAGGACGAGCCGGCGCCGTGGGTGAGGACGAGGCCGTCCTCGGCGCTGCCCGGAGGAGCGTGGAGCATCCCGCGGACGGTCAGTCCCTCGCCGGCCGCCTGGTGGAGCGGGATGGGTGCGGGCCGCGGGGGATCTTGTGCGCTCATCGTCGGACCCCGGAGCTTGCGAGCCCGGCGGCGCGGGGTGCGAGGTGGAGGGCAGGGTGACGGCAGTCGTGGTCTTCTTCGACGTCGCGGGCACGCTGATCCGGGTCCGTGACGGGGTCGGCGTACAGTACGCGCGCGTCGCCGATCGCTTCGGGATCGGCCCCGATCCAAAGGCGCTCGAGCGCGAGTTTCCCCGCGCCTTCCGTGCGGCGCCGCCGATGGCGTTCCCCGGCGCGCCGGCCGAGGCGGTCCCGGGACTCGAGCGCGAGGTCTGGCGGGGGATCGTGCGGGACGTCTTCGCCGGCGCCGGGCTCCTGGCCGGCTTCGCCCGGGGCGCGTTCGACGCGTACTTCGACGCGGTCTACCGCCACTTCGAGGACCCGGCCACGTGGGACGTCTTCCCGGACGTGATGCCGGCGCTCTCCGGTCTCCGCGCCCTCGGCTCTCCGCTCGGCATCGTCAGCAACTTCGACAGCCGCGTCCTGCGAATTCTCGAAGG
>JBGQGN010000306.1:0-4772 GCA_041497395.1 Methylomirabilia bacterium | reverse complement strand
TTCCATGCCCCAGTCTCCGTGCTGAAGCCGCTCTGTGGCGTCGATGACAACCTGTACGAGAACCTCCGGAGCTTCTGCGATCAGGAATACCCTTCGTACCAGGTGCTGTTCGGCGTGCGCCGTCGCGACGACCCGGCCGTTCCGGTCGTCCGCCGCCTCATCAAGGAATTCCCGGAGCGAGACCTGTCGCTGGTCGTGAGCGATCTGTGCCTCGGCACCAACGCGAAGGTCAGCCTTCTCGCCACCCTGTCCCGACGAGCACGATACGACACCCTCGTCATCGCGGACAGCGACATTCGGGTGGGGCGGGAATACCTGAACGTGGTCGTGAGCCCGTTGGCGGATCGGCGGGTGGGCCTGGTCACCTGCCTGTACAAGGGCATGCCGACACGCGGGGTGTGGTCCGTGCTGGGCGCGATGTTCATCAACGAGTGGTTCTTCCCGTCTGCCGTGGTGGCCACCACGTTCGGACGGGTGGCGTACGCCTTTGGCGCGACGATCGCCTGTCAGCGCCGGACGCTCACAGGAATCGGCGGCTTCGAGAGCCTGGCCCACGACCTGGCCGATGACTACGTCCTGGGCGCGCGAGTGGCGCGGCAGGGCCTCCGCGTCGTCCTGTCGCCGTACGTGGTCGAGACCGTCGTCGCCGACCGCCGGCTGACGGCGCTGTGGGACCATGAGTTGCGCTGGGCTCGGACCCTTCGGACCGTCCGACCCATCGGCTACCTGCTGTCGGCGGTGACCTACGGGCTTCCGCTGTCGCTGCTGTTCGTGGCGGTCTCCGGCCTCGGCCGGCTCAGTCTCCTCTTAGTGGTCACCCATCTCATTCTGCGTCTCCTCACCAGCTACGCGGTCGGCCGGGTCCTCGATCTCCCGCGCCGAGGGCTGACGGTGCTCTTGTCCCCGGCCAGGGACACGCTCTCGCTCGCGCTGTGGCTGGCGAGCTTCACGGGCAGGGCGATCCGATGGCGAGGGCAGCGCTACTGGGTGGATCGCAAGGGGAAGCTCCACCGGTACGACGGCCGCCCCGAGCGGCGCCGCCGCGCTCCGCGGCCGCGCGCCTCGCGCGTGATCCGGGCTCACGGAGGTAACGGTCCATGACGGCTTCGGCGCCCAGGTACCTGCGGACGCTCTTCCTGCGCCCTCTATCCTACCAGGGGTTCGACGGCGGCGCGGGTTCGCGCTATCAGGCCCGTCGGGAGATCCGGTCCTTCTGGTATCCGACGTGGCTCGCCCAGCCCGCCGCGCTGGTCCCCGGATCTCGTCTGGTCGACGCGCCGCCCGACGGGCTCACCCTCGATGACGTGCGGCCCCTGGCCGCGCAGTACGAGTTGGCCATCCTTCACACGAGCACGCCCTCGTTCGCCCACGATGTCAGGGTCGCCGAGGCGCTCAAGGCCGAGAACCCCGCGTTGCGGATCGGGTTCGTGGGCGCCCACGTGGCGGTGGACCCAGAGACGGCACTGCACGCGTCCGAAGCCATCGAGTTCGTGGCGCGCGCCGAGTTCGACTTCACCATCCGGGACGTGGCCCAGGGGCGACCGCTTCACACGGTCGCGGGCGTCAGCTTTCGGGAACGCGGAGAGGTCCGCCACACCCCGGAGCGACCGATCCTCGAGAACATGGACGCGCTCCCGTTCGTCGTGGAGGTCTACAAGCGGGATCTCGCAATCGAGCACTACTTCATCGGCTACCTCCTTCACCCCTACGTGTCGCTCTACACCGGCCGCGGCTGCCGGTCGAAGTGCACGTTCTGCCTCTGGCCCCAGACCGTCGGCGGGCATCGGTATCGCACGCGCTCGGTCGACCAGCGGTGGGCTTCGGGACAGCCGTGGTGATCCCGACCTACAACGAGCGCGAGAGCATCGGCCGTCTCCTCTCCGTCGCGGCCTCGACGAGGATCCGGGCTCGCGGCCGTCCGCCCAACACCTCAGCGAACCGCTGGGGCTCGGTGCGGATGTGGCGCTCAATCACCTCACCCGTCTCCGTGAGCAGGCAGATCTGGCTTTCCTTCGTGTGCAGATCGATGCCAACATACTCCATGGCTGGCCCCCTCCTCGTGCGCCGTTGAGCGCGTTCTCTCGGTGGGGCAGTGTATGCCACCACGTCGAGCCGGGGGTCAGCCGCTTCATCCCATCTACCCCCGATCCGGGGGCCGGCCTCGGCGGAGCCGCACTTTCGACTTGACCGCACCCAGCCCCTCCCCTAGGGTCAGCCCAGGATGCTTGGAATCGACCGTCTGCGGCTCCTGATCACCGCCGCGCTGGTGAGCACTCACGTGCTGCTCTCGGCGGTCGTGTTCGCCAGCCCGCCCGATCCTGTCGGCCAGTCAGGCATCTTCGACGACAACGACGCTGACGACGTCGTGCTCCAGGTGATGGCAATGGCCTGCGTCCTCCCGGGCCGTCCGGTGGACGCCGGGCCGATCCATCCGGTCGTGTGGCTGGAATCGACCCACGACCCTGCCCGCTCGCCGGCCGTCCCGTTCTACGCGCGTCAGATTCGCGCGCCTCCCGCGTCGTAACCACCCCGCGTTCCGTCTTCTCCCGCTGATCCGGGGGCGGCCTGTGTCCGTCGACGTGGTCTTGGCGCCTTCGCACACCACGCCGCCCGCAGGCAGGCGGCCGCCCGGCACGGGGCGAGGACACTGGCCATCACGGCGCGAATCGACGACATGTGAGGTGTCGCATACTGACGCGTGCGCACAGGCTCTCGATCGGACCGCCCCCGGCCTGGCTGGCCGTCGCCCTCGGCGTGCTGCTGGTGCTGAGCGAGCCCGGGCTCGGGGTGCGGCCGACGGCCGACGCTCGGTCGGACATCTACTACATCTGGAGGGATGGCGTCCGTCTCGCGAACGGGGAGAACCCGTACGCGTACGACCAGCCCACGGAGCCGGACGAGCCTCCGACCAAGCACCCCTCGTACCTGCCCCTGTTCTATTTGGCCGTCGCTGGCGTGCACCACCTGGGCGTCCGGGAGTATGCCACCTGGATGGCGGTCTGGAAGGCCGTTCGGATTCTCTCGCACGTCGCGATCGCGGTCCTGCTGTACCTGGCCGGCCAGCGCGCGGGTCGGCCGCTGCTGGGTCTGTTCGGAGCGCTCTTCTGGAGCCTGAATCGCTGGACCCTCTACGCCGTCCGGTCGGGGGGCCTCGACGAGCTGGCCTTGCTGTTCCTGCTGCTCTCCTTGCAGTGCTTCGTGCGCCGGCGCCGGCTCGCCTTCCTCCTGTTCGGCACCTCGCTCGCGGTCAAGCACGTCGGCCTCCTCGTGGTCCCGCTGTATCTCGTGTGGACGTGGCAGCGATCGGCGGGAGACCCGCGGGGGACCCGCCGGAGGGCGGTGGCGCAGGCGGCCCTGTGGATCGCGCTGATCCCGGCGGCCGTGTCGTTGCCGTTCATCTGGTGGGACGCCGACGCGTTCACCCGATCCATCCTCAGCTCGGTGACTCGGCCAGCCGGCGGTCACGTGAGCGTGTCGGCGCTCGGCTCTCTCCTCGGCCTGGAGGGCAGCGTGGCCCGGATCCCGCTGCTACTGCTGCTGACGCTGGTCGTGCTAGTCGTCGCGCACCGGGAGGTGATCGGCCGGTACACGGCGGTGCTCCTCATGTTCGCCGCGTTCACGGACTTCAACACGGTGCTCTTCCTGCAATACTTCGTGTGGGTCGTCCCCTTCATCGTCCTGGCGGCCGGGGAACGCGCCGCGGCACCCCCTCGCGCGGCCAGGGGAGCGACGTCCTGAGCGAGAGCTGCACGGAGCGGTCCGGGGGGCTAGGGTCCCTGGACACGAGGCCTTGTGCCATGGTGTGTGGCGGACGAGCTCGCGCGGGTCCGTCAGGCGCCCGATGCGCGGTACACTGCTCGAGCCAGACAGGCCGGGAGCACGGGAGGTCGGCGTGAGACTCAAGAAGGGTTTCCGCGAGATGGTCGACGAGGCGAAGTCGCGGATCCGGACACTCAGCCTGGAGGACGCCCACGCGCGCCACGGCAGGGACGACGTCGTCTTCGTCGACCTGCGCGAGAGCACTCGCGATCCAAACAACCACGTCGCCGCCCTCTCGTTCGTCGCCAAGGTGGGGCTCGCCGGGCTGTCCGGCTGCCTATCGATGCTTGTTCTGATGGGTCTTGTGCTCGTGGTGGCGGCACACCGCGAGATCGGGCGGCTGTCCTCCTGCTCCTCGCTGTCTTCGTGGACTTCAACTCCGTCTCCTACCTGCGGCGTGGCTGGTGCCATTCCTGGTGCTCGCTGCCCTTGACCGCCATGAATGATCGCGCAGCGAGGTGCGGGGCCCCTGCGCGCACCACGTTCAGGATCGGTGCCCGATGCGCTCATTCCTCCTGAGGACCCCGGTCTCGGTCTGGATCGTGCTCGCGTCGGCGATCACCGTGCTGCGACACCTGTCGGTTCGATCCTTCATCTGGGAGGAGGGCAACAACGCCGAGCTGGCTCGGGACATGCTGGCACGCGGCGACTTCTTGGAGCCGGCCATCTTCGGTCTGCGATATGTCGAGAAGCCATCGCTCCTCTCGTGGCTCATCGCCGGCACCGCCCGGTTGACCGGCACGGTGGACGAGTGGTCAGCCCGACTGCTGCCATGCTCTCGGTTTTGGGGACGGCTCTCCTCGTGCAGCGCCTGACGCGGCGATACGCCAGCGCGCCGGCCGCGCCGCGGCTGTGGCCCTGGCGACCGCGGTCATCCTGTTCGTCTATCAGGTGGCCCTGGTGACCGTGGCGCTGCCCCGCTTGGCCGAGCACGTCAGCACCACGCGCCGCCT
>JBGQGN010000305.1:0-4844 GCA_041497395.1 Methylomirabilia bacterium | reverse complement strand
GCCTCCACCGGTACGCGATGCACTTGAAGGTGGACCCGCGGTGGCTGCCGGTCCTTGTCCCGCTTCATCTGACGCGGTTCCTCCTCTCCTGCGAGGCGAAGGGGCGCAGCGATCCGGCTCGGGCGGCGTTGTCCCACCTGGCCACACTTGCGCGGCGCAGCGGCGCGGGCGACGCGTTGTTCGGATGACGGCCGTGTCCGGCACCTCCAACCCGCTCGCGTCGACAGGGCCCAGGGTCAGTGTCGTGATCCCCGCGTACAATGCCGCGGCGACTTTGCCCGAGACGCTCGATTCGGTGTTCCGTCAGAGCTTCGCGGATCTCGAGGTGATCGTAGTGGACGACGGGTCGACTGACGCTACTCGGGATGTCCTCGCCACCTACGGGGACCGTGTCCGGGTCCTTCGGAAGGCCAATGAGGGGAAACCGGCCGCCACGCGGAATCTCGGAGTGCGGGCCGCTCGCGGGGAGTACGTCGCGTTTCTCGATGCCGATGATTGCTGGACGGAGAACAAGCTCGAGCTGCAGGTCGCCCTGCTGGATCAGCGGCCCGAGGTGGGACTGGTGTACACCGGCGACGTGACGATCGACGAGCGGGGCCGGAGGCTGAGCGTGAATCCGTGCCCCGCGGGGGCCAGGGGGCGTATTCACGAGCTGCTGACCGTTCACAACGTCATGGTGGGGTCGTCGGTCGTGGCGCGGCGGCGGGCGATCGAGGACGTCGGCGGGTTCGACGAGGATCTGACCTCCATCGAGAACTGGGACCTGTGGATCCGCATTGCCCGGGGATGGGCCGTCGACTGCGTCGACGAACCGCTGACGCTGTATCGCGTACACGCGGGCAATCGGAGTGGGAACGTGGAGCTGCGCCGAAAGAACATCTTTCGCGTGCTGGCGAAGCACCACGACGCTGCCGACCGATCGCCCGAGGGGCGGCGCCGGCGGCGGGACGCGTACTTTCACGCGTACTTTAACGTGCTGGGCAAGGCGCATGTGGGGCGCCTGGAGATGGGTCCGGCCCGACGCGCGCTGTGGCGGGCGCTATGGCTGAAGCCTCGGCCGGAGGTCCTGCGGCTGTTGTGCCTGGCAATGCTGGGGAAGCGCGGGTTCCTGGCGTTGCGAAGCGCCAAGCGCCGGCTGATGGGGACAAGGTGAAGAGGGGGTCCCGGCTGTGGGATGGATAAGCCGCGCCACGGGCATTCGGCGGTGGGTTTCTCGCGCTACGGTCCAGTTCGACCCACCTGTGGATCACACGCTGAGGCGCTTGGCGCCCGGGGCCCGGATCGCCGACTCCAGTTTCGACTGCATCTTCTGCACGGGCACCCTCCAGCACGTCACGGACCCGCTCCGTGTGCTGGCGGAGATCCATCGGCTGCTCCGACCAGGCGGGATCGTCCACGTGGAGCTGCCGTTTCTCCAGGGCTACCACCCGGACCCGAAGGACTACTGGCGCTGGACCCTGGCCGGCGCTCGGCTGGCGTGTGAGCGGGTTGGATTCGAGCACCTCGAGAGCGGGACCCACATCGGGCCGACCTCTGCCCTGGTCTGGATCGCCGTGCACTATGTCGGGGGACTGCTGCCGGGCCGTCTAGGCTCCGCCGTGTCCCACGCCTCCCGGTTCGTCTTCCGCCCGCTGCTCGTGCTGGACCGCCTCTGGCGTCACAACCCCGAGGCTCAGGTGATCGGCTGCGGCGTCTACTTCGTGGGACGGAAGGCTGAAGCGCCCGACCCCCGAATGACTCGGGCCTAGCGGACGGAAAGCTGGGGGGACGACATGATTCGGCACCCCGCTGGGACGGCCCGGGTGAGCGTCGTCGTGCCGGTGTACAACAGAGGCGCGTCCATTCGGTGGACTCTCGACTCGGCACTGGCGCAGACTTACCCGAGCTTCGAGGTTATCGTCGTCGACGATGGCTCGAGCGATGACACCGCCGCCTGCGTCGCCACCCACTACCCGGGTGTGCGGCTGCTCCGGCAGGAGCGGAACGGTGGAGCCCCGGCGGCGATCAACCGCGGAGTCACCGCCGCCCGTGGCGAGCTCATCGCCATCCTCGACAGCGACGACCTCTGGTCCCCGGACAAGCTCGCTCTCCAGGTTGAGGACTTCGACTTCCATCCCGAAGCCGTGGTTTCTTTCACCGACATCACCTATGGCCGGTCGGGGATCGGCACCCTCTACTCGTGGCTCTACCCCATCGATCCGGGACGACTCCTGGAGCAGCTCATGGAGGAGAACCCCGCGCTACCCTCAGCGGTCATGATGCGCAAGAGCGACTTCGTGCGCGTCGGAGGCTGTGCCGAGAGAATGCTCGCGTACGATCGCGATCTCCTGGCGCGCCTGGCTGGGATCGGACCATTCCGGTTCCTGCCCGTGCCTCTTGTCCGCCGCGTGGTGCGCGGAGATGGCCTGTCGCGCATGTCAAGCCGGTGGGATAGCGATTTCGCCCTCGTCGTAGAGCGCTTTCTCAGCCGGCCGGAGGGTGCCCCCTGGCGGGCAAAGGCTCGGTACCTCTTCGCCTACCAGCAGTTCCGGATCGGGGCCCGGTGGGCGCTAACCGGGGACTTGCGGCGGGGGCTCGCGTACATCGGTCATGGACTCCGCCGGGACCCCCTGGTGGCCTTTCGCCACCCACCGGGGCGTCGGCTCGTCAAGGCGATGCTCGGCGCAGCCGTCGAGGCTTCGGTTGCGCGGCTCGTCCGGCCCGCAGGCGAGCGGATCGGCGCCGCCGTGCAGTGGCGTCTCCGCCGGCTGCTGGGCCGTGTCGGCCTCGGCGTACCGGTTCGGCAGTACGTGCCGCCGCCGGGTGTCTCGTTCCGACCTCCTCCAGACGCGCCGGAGTAAGCGTCAGGCCCCGACCGCTGCGCCGAACCGAGGTCGGAGCCCCGTCCGCCGGCAGAGTTCCGCGAAGGCCTCCAGGAAGCGTGATCGGGTATGGGTGGCCGCGACCCATTGTCTCCCCTCGTCTCCCAGGCGCTCGCGCAGGGCCGTGTTGTCCAGCAGGCGGCGGAGGCCGTGGGCGAAGGCCGGAAGCCCTTGGAGGCCGGTTCCGTCCCAGCGGCCCACGTAGACGCCAAACCGCGACGCCACGCCCTCCGGGTCCTGGCAGCTCAGGATCGGGGTTTTCCACGCGAGGGCTTCGAGGAAGCTCACGGCCAAGCCTTCGTGGATCGAGGTATTCACGAGCATCCACGCCGCAGAGAGGGCCGCCTCCTTCTCGGCGCCCTCGGTGTGGCCGAGGAGCCTGACGTTCTGGGGCAGGTCGATCGGCGACCAGGCGCCAGCCCCGCGGACGTGGGACTGGCCGAGGACGAGGAAGGTCACCTCGGGGAAGCGCCGGGCCAGTTCGACCGCGATCCAGGGGCGCTTGTAGGGATCGAGTCGTCCGAGGAAGACCACCGTGGGAGAGGCGCTCTTCCGCACGGGCCCCGGCTGGACGTCGATGATGTTGGGCAGCGTGAAGACGTCCCGCGGCTTGACACCATACGTACCCGGCACCTTGGCGTGCAGGTAGGGCGTGGTCGTCGCGACCAGCACCCGGCGGCGCCACCACCAAGCCCGGCGGACAACGCGAGCGAACGATGTGCAGTCGAGCGGGCTGACGCCCTGGGGTTGGATCCCAGGCGCCCCCGGGATCTCGAGTGTGCTCACGCGGGCTACGTCTTCGGGAGGCCGGGGATCTCGCGCCCACAGAATCACCGGCGTACGCGGCCGGGCCCAGATCGCAATCCTGTAGCCGGGCCGGAAGTCGATAAGAAGAAGCAGGTCGAGCCGCTCCCGCCGCACGCGCTTGGCGTACTCTGACGCGGCGCCGACGCCGAGGAGTCGGGTGCCGTGGACGATCCGCTCCGCGCCCCTGTCCGCAGCGTTCACCTCGCCGGGGAGGAACACGACGTCGACCCCAAGCGCCGGGTCCTCGCCGAAGCAGCGCGCCACGCGCGCCGCCGCCCAGCCAAAGCCCCCAATGCGGCCCACGTCACGGTCAAAGAATTCGTTCGCCACGATCCCGAGCTTGATCCGCGTCCCCGCTGAGCCGAGATCAGCGCTCACCGCTCGAACTGCATGGGCGGGCCCGCGACGACACACGCCCGCACGGACTCGACGAGGCGCGGGATGCGCGCTTTGGCCTCCAGAGTCGCGACGAGAGCCGCCGTGAACGCGCCGGCCGAGTACGTGGCGCGCGCATGCCGGGCGCAGGCGGCCCCCCAGTCGGCACGCATTCCCTCGGAGCATCCGAGCCGTATCAGGGCGGCGGTCAGTGTCGGCACGTCGCCCTCGGGAACCAGGAAGCCACGGGCCAAAGCGTCCGGAGGCAGCACCTCCGGGATCCCCGCGTGGCGCGTTGCGACGATGGGAATGCCAAGGGTTGCCGCCTCCATGATGGAGACGGGCGTCCCCTCAGTGTTCCCGGAACCGTCGACCTTGCTTGCCAGCACGAACAGCGACGCCTCCCGCAGCGCCGACAGCGTCTCGCTTCGGGGCAGGAATCCGAAGAAACGGACCCACGGTTCGAGCCCCTCCCGCTTGACGAGCCGCTCGAGGCTCGGGCGGAGCGGCCCGTCGCCGACGATGTGATAGGACCAGTCAAGCCCCAAATGCGGGCGCGCGGCGGCGAAGGCACGGATCGAGTCCTCGATCCCCTTCTTCGGGACCAGGCGGGCGACGGTCAAGAGTCGCCCGAGCGCGGCGGGGCGGCTGGATGACTCAGCCAATCCCGGATGCACTCCGAGGCGCACGACCGCGACCCGCTCCTCCGGTGCCCCCGCGTCCAGGAGCCGGCCCCTCATGTACTCGGAATTTGTGAGGAGGGCCGCGCCGGAGGCGAACAGATCGGCGTACGCATCTGGG
>JBGQGN010000304.1:0-4896 GCA_041497395.1 Methylomirabilia bacterium | reverse complement strand
CTCGAGCAGCTGCGCGTCGCGGTCCGCTTCCGCGAGCGCGAGGCGGCCCGAATCGCTGCCTACCTCGCCCGCCAGACGGCCTGACCCCGGGCGGTCAGCTGGCGTGGAACTCACAGGCATCGACGACCTGGCGCTCGGTCGGGCGCGCGGACACCGAGGTTCGCGACGAGCGGACCAGCGTCGGAAGGTGCTCCCGGGCCTCCTGCTGGCGGTGAGCTTGATCCTTGCCCTGGCGGCCGGTGTCGCCCCGGCGCCGGCCGAGGCCCGGGATCTCCTGCTCCTCCAGAGCGAGATCCGGCGTGGCGAGCTCCTGAGCTGCGACTCGAGCGCGTGCCGGCTCGACGGGTCGACGATCCCACGCCGCGACATCGTGTGGATCGGCCTCGGCGACCCTCCGCTGCCGCCGCCGGCGGTCCGGAACCCCCTGGCGGACGAGCTCCCGGGACGGGTCTGTGCGGTCGGGCCCCCTCGTGAGCCTCGATGGCCGCCGCGTGGTGACGCCACCGTGCGAGAACGTCTCCGGGAAGTCGTGTCAGACCCGGCCGGCGGCAACAGGACTGAGGGGTCGGGGACGAGTCACATCGACGGACGGACGTCGGACGGCCTCCTCGTCCTGGGGGGGGCGTCGCGCCCCTCCTCCTACCAGTTCAATGTCGGCACGGCCGAGTACCGGTATCCCTTGACCACCCTCTGGTCCAGTGGGCCCCCGACCCACCACCAGGAGCTTTTTACGGGGATCTGGGTGGGCAAGGATCCGGACCCGGAGCAGCCACGCATCCTGGACGCCTCGGGGCGGATGATGAAGGGCGAGTACACGGTGACGCATGAGTACGGGGCACGCACGAGCCTCACGGAGTCCGTCTCGTGGGAGCTGACGCGGGTCTCGGCCCCCTGCGACGCACCCCCGCCGCTCCCCGCCGAGAGCGAGCCGTCGGACGCCGCCGAGCCATGACCGACACGGCCCGCGTCGCCGTCATCGGCGGAGGCATCCTCGGCGCGAGCATCCTCTACCATCTAGCGCGCGTAGGGTGGACCGACGCGGTCCTGATCGAGCGGGGCGAGCTGGCGTCAGGCTCCACGTGGCACGCGGCCGGCAACACGCCGCACTTCAACACGAGCCTCAACCTCTCGCGGATCCACCTCGCCAGCACGGAGCTCTACCAGCGGCTCGAGGCGGAGACCGGGCAAGCGGTCGGGTTCCACCGCCCCGGGAGCCTTCGGCTTGCCTCGGTGCCGGACCGGATGGACGAGTACCGGCGCCACCGGGGCAAGGCGCGGACGATCGGGCTCCCGTTCGAGGTGATCGGACCCGACGAGATCCGGCGGCTCCACCCCTTGGTCGAGACGCGCGGCCTGCTGGGCGCGGTCTGGAACCCGGAGGACGGGCACGTCGACCCGACGAGCGTGACCCAGGCCCTCGTCAAGGGCGCGCGCCATCGGGGCGCCCGCGTCCATCGCCACACGCGTGTGACCGGGCTCGAGCGGACCGCCGGCGGCGAGTGGCGAATCGCCACCGACCGAGGCGACTTCCTGGCGGAGGTCGTCGTGAACGCCGCCGGGACGTGGGCGCGTGAGGTCGGCCGGCTGGTCGGCCTCGATCTCCCGATCGTCCCGATGGAGCACCAGTACCTGGTCACGGAGGCCATTCCCGAGGTCGCGGCGCTCGGCCGCGAGCTGCCGCTCCTCCGCGAGGTCGACGTCTCCTACTACCTCCGGCAGGAAGGCCAAGGGCTCTTGCTGGGGCCGTACGAGCGCGGGGCCAAGCCGTTCGGGGTGGGGGGAATCCCGCCCGACTTCGGCGCCGACCTCCTGCCGCCCGATCCCGAGCGGCTCCGCACGATCGTCGAGTGCGCGATGGCGCGCGTACCCGTGCTCGCCCGGGCGGGCGTCGCGCGGATCGTCAATGGTCCGATCACGTACACGCCGGACGGGAACCCGCTCCTCGGGCCCGCGTTCGGGCTGCCCGGCTTCTGGCTGGCTTGCGGTGTGAGCTTCGGGATCACCCAGGCGGGCGGGGCGGGACGCTACCTGGCGGAGTGGATGGTGGAGGGGCAGCCGTCGATCGACCTCTGGGAGGTGGACCCGCGCCGCTATGGGACGTACGCGACGGAGCGCTACGCGGTCACCCGGTGCATCGACATCTACGAGGACGAGTACGCGATCGTCTACCCCGAGGACGACCGCCGGCCCGGCCGGCCGGCCCGGACGAGCCCGCTCTACGACCGTTTTCGCGCCGCCGGCGCGGTCTTCGGCGTGCGGAACGGCTGGGAGCGCCCGTATTGGTTCGCGCCGCCAGGGACGGAAGCGCGCGACCGGCCAAGCTTCCGCCGGACCAACTGGTTCGAGACCGTCGGCCGGGAGGCACGCGCCGTCCGCGAGCGCGCGGGAGTGCTCGAGCTGTCGAGCTTCTCGAAGTACGAGGTGCACGGTCCGGGCGCTGAGGCCTTCCTCGACCGGCTGTGCGCGAACCGGCTCCCCCGGCTCGGCCGGATCGCGCTCTCGCAGCTCCTCACGCCGCGGGGCGCGGTCGAGTGCGATGTGACCGTGACGCGGCTCGCGCCCGAGCGCTTCCTGGTCGTGAGCGCCGCAGTCGCCGAGCTCCACGACCTCGACTGGCTCCGCCGCCATGCGCCGACGGACGGGAGCGTGGCGATCGAGAACGTGACGCCCGCCTGGGGCGTGCTGATCCTCGCCGGGCCCCGCGCCCGGGAGGTCCTCGCGCGCGTCACCGACGCCGACCTGTCGAACGCCGCCTTCCCGTGGCTCGCGGCGCGCGAGATCCAGGCCGCGTCCGTCCCCGTCCGGGCGCTCCGGATCAACTTCGTGGGGGAGCTCGGCTGGGAGCTTCACCACCCGGTGGAGTACCAGACGGGGTTCTATGAAGCTCTCAAGAGCGCGGGAGCGGACCTGGGGCTCGCCGACTTCGGGCTTCGCGCGATGGATTCCCTGCGGCTCGAGAAGGCCTACCGCGCATGGGGCGCCGACATCAACACCGAGGTGACGCCGCTCGAGGCCGGGCTCGAGCGCTTCGTGGCCTTCGACAAGGGCGATTTCATCGGCCGGGACGCTCTGCTCCGTCAGCGGCGAGACGGCGTAGGGAAGCGTCTGGCCACCCTCGAGGTCGACGCGCTCGACGCCGACTGCTGGGGGAACGAGGCCGTCTGGGCGGGCGACCGCGTCGTGGGGATCACGACCTCGGGCGGCTACGCGCACTGGCTGGGTCAGAGCCTGGCCGTGGCCTATGTCGACGCGGCGGTGGCCATCCCGGGCACCCGACTCGGCGTCGAGATTCTGGGCGACCACCGCCCCGCGGTCGTCCTCCGGGAGCCCCCGTTCGATCCGGAAAACCTCCGGCCGCGAGCCTGAATCCGGGCAGACTACCGGAGATCTCCGGCGACGCTGTCTCTTTCCGGTGTCCCCGGCTCATTTCGACCGGGCGCCCTTCGAGCTCAACGGGCGGATCGACGCGTTCCAGGTGAAGCACCTCCCCTGAGGGCCCTCCGGCGCGCAGTGCCGCGCCAGCCCCCTTGACAGCCGCTTCGGGGGCCACCGATGATGTGGGCGCTGGCCCCATCGGCGTGGCCGCTGCGCGGCCAGACTGGCATGCCGCCCGCCTGCAACCGTCGCACCGCGAGGCCTAGCAAACCGGACAGGAGGCTCTGCCCATGCGTGACCGAGCGCGTGGAATTCTGGTCGCCCTCTTAACCATCACCGTCGTCGTGGGACTTGTCTGGGTCTCCCGGGCAGGAGTCGACGAGTACGGCGCGGGCGGTACCATCCCGGGAGTGAGCTTCACGGGCGGAGATGGCTCGTACACCCGAGTCGTGAAGGAAGGCATCATCCTCGGCATCGTGCCGGACTTCCCGTGGACGTACCAGGACGAGAAGACCAAGGAATACAAGGGTCTTGACGTCGACATGCTCAAGGAGATGTCCCGGCGCCTCGGGATCAAGAAGATCACGTGGGAGATCATGCCGTTCGACTCGCTCATCGCCGCCTTGCAGGCCAAGCGAATCGACGTGATCGTGGACAACATCCACGAGAACGAGGGCCGGCTGAAGGTCATCGACTTCACGAGCCCGGCGTACTGGTACGGCGCCGGCGTGGCCATCCAGAAGGGCAACCCGAAGAAGATCATGTCGTGGGAGCAGTTCGCGGGCAAGACGATTGGGACGTACCGCGGGACCTTCTACCAGCCGATCCTGGAAGCGCGCAAGGATCTGAAGGAGCTGAAGCTCTTCACGACCAGCGACGTGGAATTCGCCGACCTCGCGGCCGGCCGGGTCGACGCGATCGTGGACGACGACATCAAGATGCTGCAGTTCGTGAAGGCGCACCCCGGCATCAACATGGAAGTGAGCAGCGTCATCACGATGCCGCTGGAGCTCCAGCTCGGCTACGCGCGGTACGCGCTTCGCAAGACTGACGTCGACCTGAACCATGCGCTGTCCCGCGCCATCGACGAGATGCGGGCGGACGGCACCGTAGGCAAGTACCTCGTGAAGACGGGGCTACCCGCCCGGTACGTGGTCATCCCGAACGCGCTGACGCAGTAACGCGGCCACGTGGCCGAACCGCAAGGCCTGCCCCGCGTGTCCAAGGGAGTCCCGGGCTCCGTGGAGCGTGGGGCAGGTTCGGCGGCCTGCAACGGTGTCATGTGGTGTGGCCGCCGATGGGCGCCCGACCGGTTCGATAGCCCGGAGTGTGGGACTGCGGTGCGGCGCCACGCGTGAGTTGGCCCTCATGCCCCTGCGCTGAGCGAGCCTGATGGTGGCACGCCGAGAGCCCGTCGGCTCCCGGGGCCGCAGTTTCACTCTTCCGGTCCCCGCGCAGCGGTCCGGGTGCGCCTGATCCCCCTCATCGCAGTCGGAGGCGCCATGCTCGACAACCTCCTCT
>JBGQGN010000303.1:0-4911 GCA_041497395.1 Methylomirabilia bacterium | reverse complement strand
GGCATCCCCTGCTCGCCTGCGCGCAGGTCGTCCTGACGCCGCACAACGCCGATCAGACGCCCGAGGGAATGGACCTCCTCAACGCGGGGGTCGTCGACAACGTGATCGCCTTCCTGGAGGGACGGCCCCAGAACGTCGTCGGGTAGCCCGTTCCCGGTGCCGCGCTACCGGCGGCTCTCCGTCTGCAGTCGCCGCAGCGTCTCCTCCAGCTTTCGCAGATCCTCCGCGAAGCCCGCGAAGTCACCCCGGCCGAAGCGCTCGCGCGCCCGGGTGAAGTGCTCGAGCGCCTCGGCCGCCAGCCGCGGCGGGACACCGCCGGCGGACGGTGGTGCGCCGGTCGCGGCGGGCGCGCCAGCGGCGGCTGCGGGGCGGGCGCCGAAGAGCTGCTGGAGCGAGGCTTCCAGCGTCTCGTCCATGGCGATCCGGTTGCCGTAGGCCACGATCACTCGCTTCAGCTCCGGCAGACGCCCGCGCTCCGCGGCGAGGTAGAGGGGCTGGACGTAGAGGAGCGACTCCTCGATGGGAATCGCGAGGAGGCCCCCCCGGATCACCTGCGACCCGGCCTGGCCCCACAGCGAGAGCTGCTGGGAGATGAACGCGTCCTGGTCGATGCGGGCCTCGACCTGCCGCGGGCCGAACACGAGCTTGCCCTTCGGGAACTCGAAGAGCACGAGCTTGCCGTAGTCCGGCGGGTCCGAGCGCGCCGCCAGCCACGCGATCATGTTGTCCCGGCGCACGGGAGTGAACGGCAGGAGGAGGATGAACTCCTCGCGCTTCTCGGCGGGGAGCCGCATGATCGTGTAGTACGGCTCCATCTCCGTCTCCCGGCCCTCCGTCTTCCGGACGGGGACCGTCCAGAGGTCCTCCTTGTTGTAGAAGACCTGGGGGTCGAGCATGTGGTATTGCGCGTACATCCGCGCCTGGATGCCAAAGAAATCCTGCGGGTAGCGGATGTGGGCGCGCAGGTCCTCGGGCATGGCCGAGAACGGCCGGAACAGGCCGGGGAACGCGCGCGCGTACGCGGCGATCAACGGCTCGTCGGGCTCTACGACGTAGAGCGCCACCGTCCCGTCGTAGGCGTCCACGGTCACCTTCACCGAGTTGCGGATGTAGTTGCCTACCCCCGGGGTTCGGTGAGAGTAGGGAAAGTAGTCGGTCGTGGTGTAGGCGTCGACGAGCCAGACGATCCGCCCGGCGGCGGTGATGACCGGGTACGGGTCGCGATCCACCCGCAAGAACGGCGCGATCTTCTGCACCCGCTCGGCGACCTGCCGGTGGTAGAGGATCCGGCTCTCGGGGGTGAAATCGTCGGAGAGGAGCATCTTGATCTCGGCGAACCGGGCCGCGAAGGCGAGGCGGCGCCACAGCGACCCGATGCTCACTCCACCCGTCCCCGAATAGGTCGTGTAGACGTTCTGGTCGCCCGCGGGATAGTTCAGCTCCGGTGCGCGCATCTTGACGAGCACGTACGCGTTGGCGAGCTCGCCATAGTAGACCTCCGGCCGGCTGATCTTGAGCGGGCCGGTGGCCGCGGGCGGGATGTCCTTGACGAAGAACTCCGGCAGCCCCTCCCGCGTCACGCGGTTGACCGGTCCCACCACGGCGCCATACCCGTGGGTGTACACGAGGTGCTCGTTGATCCAGATCCGGCTCGGAAGGTGGGCGGACGACAGCTCGCGGACGGACAGCATCACCTGCCGGGACTCCCCGTCGAGCTGGTATCGGTCGTTGTCCACGTCGACGAACTTGTAGTAGGTGCGGATCTCCTGGAGCTGACCGTAGGAGTCGAGCGCGGGCCGGTGCTCCCACAGGCGGATGTTCTTGATGGTCGTGTCGTTCTTGCGAAGGACGGCGGCGGTGAGGTTCTCCTCGGCCGGGAAGGGGCGCGACTCGATCCGGTCGAGCCCGTAGGCGCGGTTGGTGGCGGCGATCGTCCGCTCGATGTAGGGCCGCTCGGCCACGATCTCGTTCGGGGCCACCCGGAACCGCTGGACGAAGGCGGGGTAGGCGGCCAGGCCGATCAGGCCTCCCCCGATCCAAAGCGCGAGCCCGACGAAGGCAAAGCGTAGACCCGGGCGCGTGATCTGGACCAGGCACAGGACGGCCGCGAGGCCGGCCAAGCCGATCATGACGTAGAGCGCTGGAAGGCTGGCGTTGACGTCCGCGTAGCTCGCCCCGAACGATGCCCCGCCCGCCGAGAAGAGGAGGCCGAACGCGTCCAGCGAATAGCCCCACGCCTTGACGACGAGGAACGCGGCTCCCAGACCCAGCAAGTGCCCCTTCGCCCACGGGGCGACGACGAGGCCCCGCGGCGTCAGCCGGGCGCCGCGAGAGAACACGTACACGGCGGCGACCGCCGCCAGGGTCACGGACAGGACGAGGGTCAGGAACTGGAAGACCCCGAGCAGGAGCGGGTACGTGAAGACGTAGAAGCCGACGTCACGGCCGAAGAGAGGCTCGGTCACGCCGAAGGCCCCGGCGCTCCGGAACCGGATCATCGTCTCCCATCGGGACGACCCTTGGCCGCTCAGCATGAACGCGATCACGAGACAGCCGGGCAGCAGGAACCGCCGATAGAGCGGCTCCACCTGGTGCCAGCTCGGGAGCTGGGGCAGATCCTCCTCGCCGGCGAGCTCGACGAGGGGCCCGTGTCCCCGGCGCGTCGCCAGGAGATTGAGGTAAAGAACCAGGAACGCCAGGATCCCGGCTCCCACGCCCAGCAGGATCTTCGTCGACAGGATGGTCGCGAAGACCCCCGAGAAGCCGACCTCGTCGAACCAGAGCCAGTCGGTGTAGAGCTCGACCGCCTGCCGGCTGAACGGCAGCACCATGAACAGGACGACCATCCCGACGAGTACGCCTATCCTTGCCATGCTCCCCTTCGTCCTCTCGGAAGGGACGACCCGAGTCACCCCGACCGCGATTGGTTGACCGCGAAAGCGCTTTCGGCCGCCGGCGCCTCGCCGGTGGACGGACCGGATTCAGCCGCCGGCCCATCGCCGGGCGGCACAGGGACGCTAGGGAACGGGCGGACTCCGCGGGAAGCCCGCCGGGAGGGGACGTAACGCAAGGTCGCCCCGGACGTCACCCCCGCCCGAGCAGCCGGTGGCAGGGGGCGCAAGAACAGCAGGCGTGCAAGCGGGAGGAAGCGCCGGCGCGGCCGGCCTGGGGACCGGCCGATCGTCCGCTGCGACGTCGAGCTGGGCCTGACGGTACCGCGCGAAGACGATCCCGGGAGCGCGGTCGAGGGCGCCGCCCCAGCCCGGCCGGGGCATGGCGGCGGCCAGCGGGATCAGATAGATGAACAGGCCCAGGATCGCCCCCGCGCGGGCGAAGGTCGTCGGCCGATGGCGGCGGGGTGGCCCGGAGCACATGCCCCGAAGAGTAGCAATCCCCGCCAGGCTTGACAATCCGAGCACGTGATACCCTGCGGCTCTGGACCTGGATCGTCGCGCCGCGGCACGACGGCGCGCGAAGGGTGACCCCCGGCTCATGGAGGAGAACCTGATGCGCCTGCACTGGACGCGCCATCCCCTCTCTCGACTCGGTCTCGTCGCCCTCGCCGCGCTGACGATCGCGATCGGGGCCGGACCGGCCGGAGCCGCGGGGACCTTCCGGATCGCGGTGGGCGTGGACCTCGACACGGTCGACCCCGCCCAGATGACGACCACCACCGTCGCGAACATGGTCGACTACGTGGCGGAGACGCTCACGCTGCTCGGCCCGGACGGAAAGGTCCAGCCCTGGCTCGCGGAGAGCTGGACGCTCTCACCCGACGGGCTTACCTACACCTTCAAGCTCCGGAAGGGCGTCGTCTTCCACGACGGGACGCCGTTCGACGCGAAGGCGGTCAAGTGGAACCTCGACCGGCTGAAGGACCCGCAGGTGCGGGTCCCGATCCGGGCGCCGTTCCCGATCAAGGAGACGGGGGCGGTGGACGCCTCCACGGTGAAGGTGACGCTGACGCGGCCCTCGGCGCCATTCATCTCTGCGCTCTCGTGGACCACGTCGGCCCTCGTGTCGCCCGCGTCTGCCGACAAGCAAGGGAACGAGTACAAGAACATCGTCCACACCGTCGGCACCGGGCCGTACGTCTTCAAGGAACGAAAGAAGGGCGAGAGCTTCACGGTCACCTTGAACGACAAGTACTGGGGCAAGAAGCCGACCTACGACACCGTCGTCTTCCGGATCGTTCCCGAGGCGGCGACGCGCGAGAGCCTCATCCTAGCCGGCCAGGTCGACCTCATCGTGCTCCCGCCCATCGCGGACGTGCCAGCGCTCCAGCGCAACCCGGGCCTGAAGGTGCTGCTGGCCCCGAGCGACCGGACGATCTTCATCTCGCTGAACACGACCAAGGCGCCCCTCGGCGATGCCCGGGTTCGTCAGGCCCTGAACTACGCCGTCGACAAGAAGGCGATCATCCAGAACGTCCTGTTCGGGGCCGCGGACGAGATGGACGCCCCGATGGCGTCGAGCCTCTTCGGATACTGCAAGGTGGGGACCTAGGAGTACAACCCCGCGAAGGCGAAGCAGCTCCTAGCCGAGGCCGGCGTCAAGCCCGGCACGAAGATCTCCTTCCACCACCCGACCGGCCGCTATGTCCAGGACAAGGAGGCCTCGCAGGCCGTGGCCGGCTACCTCCGAGAGGTGGGCATCGAGCCCGAGCTCCAGACCATGGACTGGCCCTCCTACATCGCGGTCATCAACGCCGGGCCGGCCGAGAAGACCGTCCACCAGCTCGCCTACCTCGGCTGGGCGCCCGCGTTCCTCGACGCCTCTCAGCAGGTGATCCAGTACTGGTCGGGGTACCATCCGCCCGCCGGACTCGCCACCTCCTTCTACAAGAACGCCAAGGTGGACGAGCTGGTCCCGGCCGCGGATCGCGAGTCGAACCAGGACAAGCGGAAGGAG
>JBGQGN010000302.1:0-4946 GCA_041497395.1 Methylomirabilia bacterium | reverse complement strand
GACGCCACTGTAGAAGCGCATCTTCATCGGGGGCCGTCCCGGCTTGGGGCGCAGCTCGGCCACCTGGCGAAAGCCCAGGATCTCGGTCCAGAACCGGTGCGACCGTTCCAGGTCGCGCACGTTGAGGACCATGTGGTTGATTCCGACGGGTGCTTGGGCTTGCTCCGGCGCTGATGAGCCGTTCGAGCTCTGACTGGTCATGGCGTCCTCCCTTGTGATGGCGGCTCGCACCGCGCGCTACAGGAACGTGATGTCGGGCTCGAGCCCGAGCAGGAACTGGCCGACGGTCTCGAAGTGAGCCTGACGGCCCTGGAGCTGCTGCGTCACGGCGTGCAGGTCCCGGAATCCGCGGTCGAATGCGCTACCCGTGAAGATCGCGGTCCCGCCGGCGGCGTGGTGGGCGACGTCGACGACCTCCTTGGCCTGATGGATGGTGTAGGTCGCCGCGAGCCGGATCGACATGCGCTGATCGAGGGTGAGGACGCCGGAGCGGCCCACGGCGCCCCACACCTCATCGAGCGTTCCCAGCAGGAAGAGCCGGGCCGAGCGAAGCTGCGCCTCCGCCCGCCCCACCTGGGACTGGATCACCGCGTTCTCGCGTAGCGGGCGCGTGAAGCCGCGAGCGGTCTTTTCCTTCGCGAGACCGACGAAGGCATCGAGCGTGCGCCGCGCGATCCCGAGCGCAACCCCGGCGAAGCCGGAGGCATAGAGGCTCCCCAGCGGGAAGCAATAGAGCTGGCCGGGATACTGCCGCTCCGACGGGTCGTCGCGCAAGACCGAGTGCTCGTGGGGCACGAACAGATCCGCGACGGTGAAGGTGTCGCTCCCCGTCCCCCGGAGGCCGCTCACGTGCCAGACGTCGATGAAGGTGGCGCGCGCGGCCGGGAACAGCATGGTGCGGCTTGCCGCGTTGCCGTTGTCCCGCCGCCGGGGCGTCCCGTCCGGCTCGCTGATGGGGCAGTAGGCGCCAAGCCAAGTCGCGTGACGGCACCCGCTCGCGAAGCTCCACGTGCCCGTTACCCGATACCCGCCGTCGACGGCCACGGCTCGTGCGCCCGGCCCTGGTCCCCAGGCCAGCACGGCGCGTGGGTCGCCCCCGAAGATCTTCATGGCCACATCGGGGCGGAGATACGCGGCCGACATCGAACACCCGGACGCTTGGCACAGGCACCAGGCGGTGCTCGCGTCGGCGGTCGCTATCGCTTCGATGACACGGACGAAGCTGACCGGATCCACCTCGGCGCCGTTGAGGGAGCGGGGCAGGAGCAACCGGAACAGGCCGGCGTCGTGGAGCGCGGCAAGCAGTGACGCGGGGAGCCTCCGCTCCTGCTCGATCTGGTCGGCCACGGCCTCGACCTGCGGCGCGATCGCCCGGGCACGGTCCACGTACTCGTCCCCGGGCCGCGGGTGGTCCGTGGTCGGGGGAGCCCATGCCTGCGTCATCGCGCGCATCTCATCCGGTGCATCGTCGCTCCCGTCCGGCTTGCCGTCGCCACGGGCCGATACTATCACGCGAGGCCTTTCAGTATCGCCCGCCCAGCTTCCGGTGATCCCAGGTGACGATGCGGGTCGGGTGAAACCGGAGCCCGATGCGCTTGGGCGCCTGCTTGGCGACGGCGGCTTCTCGCTCGAGCGCGGGACCGGCCGGCCCTCCGCCGCTGGCATAGCGGACGCCGAGGGCGAGGCCGATGGCCGTGACGGCGGCGAGGTCGCGGATCAGCTCGACGTCGCACTCGATCATCGCGCCGCGAAGCTCCAGGTACGCGTCGCCCGCCTCCACCTGGAGGGTGGCCTGCGGGAGCCGCTCCAGGTTCTTCACCTTCTGGGACTTGGCGAAGGTCCACGACGAGATGGTCTTGCCCCCGACGAGGTACCAGAGCGGCATCAGGTGCGGGCGGCCGTTGGGGCCGATGCTGGCGCAGGTGACGACGCGCTCCTCGGCGAGGAACGCCTCCAGCTCGGCGTCGGACATGGTGATCTCGGAACGTCTCGGCATGCGGGCTCTCCCCTTCCTCTCTCGATGCGTGGGTCGAGCGGCAACCCGGACATAGTAGCGAACATCGACGTCAACGGATAGCTGCCGCGAGGGCGGGGAATAGCCGCCGCTACGGCCCTTGGAGGCGGAACCAGAAGTAGCCGTACGGGGCGAGGCTGATGAAGTACGGGCGCTCGCCGATGACGGGGAAGCGGCTCTCGCCGAGCATCTCCACGGGCGTATGCCCGATCCATGAGCGCAGGTCGAGCTGTACGGGCTGGGCGGTGGCCGACAGGTTGTGCACGGCAAGCACCGTCTCGCGCTCATGACTCCTCACGTGGGCGAGCACGCTCTCGTTTGCGGGCCGCAGGAAGTGGAGCGATCCGCGCCCGAGGACGCGCGTCTTCTTGCGCACGCCAATGATCCGTTTCATCCAGTGGAGCAGGGAAGACGGCGTGCGCTGCTGCGCCTCCACGTTGACGGCCTGATACCCGTAGATAGGATCGACGATGAGGGGCAAACAGAGCCGGGCGGTGTCGGCGCGCGAGAACTCCGCATTCCGGTTGCCCGTCCACTGCATCGGGGTGCGGACGCCGTTCCGGTCGGCGAGATAGATGTTGTCGCCCATGCCGATCTCGTCGCCGTAGTAGAGGACGGGGCTCCCCGGCAGCGTGAAGAGCAGGCTGGTGAGGAGCTCGATCTTCCTCCGGTCATTGTCGAGGAGCGGCGCCAGGCGTCGCCGTATGCCGAGGTTCAGGCGCATGCGGGGGGCGGCACCGTAGGCGGAGTAGAGCTGGTGGCGCTCCTCCGCGGTGACCATCTCGAGCGTCAACTCGTCGTGGTTTCTGAGAAAGAGGCCCCACTGGCACGCCGGCGGGATCTCCGGGGTCTGGAGGAAGATGTCGGTGATGGGCCGGCGGTCTCCGTGGCACACGGCCAGGAAGATGCGCGGCATGAGGGGGAAGTGAAGGGCCATGTGGAACTCGTCGCCGTCGCCGAAGTAGGGGCGCACGTCGGCCGGCCGCTGGTTGGCCTCCGCGAGGAGCATGCGCCCCGCGTAGCGCGCCTCGATCTGGCGCCGGACCTCGCGCAGGAACCGGTGGGTCTCCGGCAGGTTCTCGCAGTCGGTGCCTTCCCGCTCGAAGAGATAGGGCACCGCGTCGCACCGGAAGCCGTCCAGGCCCTTGTCGAGCCAGAAGCGCATGACGTCGAGGATCTCGCGCCGGACGGCGGGGTTGCCGTAGTTGAGATCCGGCTGATGGTGGAAGAACCGGTGCCAGTAGTACGCCTTGGCGACCGGGTCCCACGACCAGTTCGACGGTTCCGAGTCGGTGAAGATGATGCGTGCCTCGCGATACCGCTCCGCGCTGTCGCTCCAGACATAGTAGTCGCGGTAGGGCGAGTCGGGGGCCCGGCGCGCGGCCTGGAACCAGCGATGCTGGTCGGAGGTGTGATTCATCACGAGGTCCGAGATGACCCGGATGCCGCGGGCGTGGGCCGCCTCCAGAAAGCGCTCGAAGTCCGCCATCGTCCCGTAGTCGGGGTGGACGGCGCGGAAGTCGGCGACGTCGTAGCCGTCGTCCTTCAGCGGGGAGTGGCAGAAGGGGAGGAGCCAGAGGCAATCGATCCCCAGCTCCTCGAGATAATCGAGCCGGCTCGTGAGCCCGACGAAGTCGCCGATGCCGTCGTCGTTGCCGTCCTTGAAAGCGCGCACGGAGACCTCGTAGAAGACGGCGTCCTTGTACCAGAGGGGATCGAGTCCCGTCACGGTTCTGTGCCCGGGCGCCGGAGGCGCAGGACGGCGAGCGAGTGGCCGTCGAGCAGGTACTGGTCACCCGCGGGGAAGGCGGGCGCGCGCGGCTCCATGACCCACCCGCGCGTGTCGAGCACGAGCCCCCAGCGCAAGCGAGCCTCGTGGGCGGGGAGCAGGAACGCGATCGGCTCGTGGTGGGCGTTCGCGAGCAGCAGGAAGGTGTCGCCCACGATCGGCCGGCCCGCCTCGTCCATCTCCGCGATGGCGTCGCCCGCCAGCCGGAGCCCGAGGCATCTGGTGAAGCCGTTGTTCCACTCCTCCTCGGTCATCTCCTTGCCGTCGGGACGAAACCACGAGAGATCCTTCACCGCCGAGCCGTGGATGCGGCTCCCCTCCCAGAACCGGCGTCGGTGGAAGACCGGCTCGGCGAGGCGGAGACGGATCAGGCGCCGCGTGAACTCGAGCTGGCGGAGCGCGGACCGCGACGGTCGCCACGAGAACCACGAGACCTCGTTGTCCTGGCAGTAGGCGTTGTTGTTGCCGAACTGGGTGCGCGCGATCTCGTCGCCGCCGCACAGCATCGGGATGCCCTGGGAGAGGAAGAGTGTCACCAGGAGGTTTCTCATCTGGCGCTCACGCCACCCGGTGATCTCCGGATCCTCGGTGGGGCCCTCGGCGCCGCAGTTCCAGGAGGCATTGTCGTCGGTGCCGTCCCTGTTGTCCTCGCCGTTCCGCTCGTTGCGCTTGCCGCCATAGCTGACGAGGTCGGCCAGGGTGAAGCCGTCGTGGGCGGTGACGAAGTTGACGCTGGCCGACGGCCGACGACCGCCCGGCTCGTAGAGGTCGCTGGAGCCGGCGAGGCGGGATCCCAGCTCGGCGACCTGCCGATCATCGCCTCTCCAGTAGCGCCGTATCGTGTCCCGGTACTTGTCGTTCCATTCCGCCCAGCCGACGGGAAAGTTGCCGACCTGGTAGCCGCCCGCCCCGAGATCCCAGGGCTCGGCGATGAGCTTGACCTGGGAGACGACCGGATCCTGGTGAATGACGTCGAAGAACGCCGAGAAGCGGTTCACGTCGTGGGACCCCCGCGCCAGTGCCGCCGCGAGGTCGAAGCGGAAGCCGTCCACGTGCATCTCGAGCACCCAGTAGCGGAGGCTGTCCATGATGAGCTGCAGTGTGCGGGGATGGGTCGTGTCGAGCGTGTTGCCGCAGCCGGTG